>JAKLIR010000152.1 GCA_022709505.1 bacterium
GTCACCTGCGCCTTGCCGCCGCCCACGGTGAAACGGGCGAGAATGAGGTTGTATGCGATAGGCTCTTCCTCGGGGTTTTTTCTATCTGTTATCACGCCTTCGTTCAACTGAACGTTGCCTTCGCCTATGATGGATTCCGGCTTATCCGACGAGCCGGATATTGCGAGTTTTGCGTCGGCGGAACCTGTCAAAGGCGCCGGGCTTGTGAAAGCGCCGAGCAACGCGCCGACGGGGAATTTCCTCGCGCTCGCCTCGATGTTGAATTTCCACGGACTCGAGAGCGAAGTTGAGCCCGACATATCCATCCGTCCTCCGCCTTCCATCACGAGCGACGCCTTTTTTACGTCCATCCCTCCGCTCTTGCCCGGAGATGCGCTGATGTAAATCCTGTTGAACTTCTCGCCGCCGAGAGCGCCCTCATTCAGGCTGAGTTCGCCGGAAGCTTTTTCCGCGCCTCTTTTTCCCGTTATCGTCGCCTTGAACGAACCTCTGCCGCTTATTCCGATCTTGGGTATCGTCTTAAAGCCTGCGAACCGCGAGTATTTGAAAACATCGTGGAGCGACAGTGGATCCGCCGCAACCTTAATATTGATCGGCTTGCCGGGAAGGGATGAAAATTTGCCGCTCGCTTTTATGACGGTGTCTCCGGCCTCCACCCTGACCTTGCTCAGGCTGTAGCTGCCGTCGTCTCCGATCCGGATCAGCGCCGAGGCCACATTGAAAACGGCAGCGCCGGTTGCGCCGCCGGGCGCTTGGTCCGTCCATCTCACTTTCATGCCGTCTATGTTTATCGCCGGCGTCGCGCCGGATTTCTCCTTGTCGCCCTTCATCTTGGACAGGATTTCGACTACGTTGATTTTGCCGCGCGGATCGCGAATGACGTCCAGAGTGGAACCCTTGATAATTATCGATGTGAACGGTTGCCTGAGGTGCATGATGCTGCCGAGCCCGACTGCGAGTCTCACCGACTCAGCCTCGAAAAACGCGCTTTTGGCGGACCCCGCGTCGTCCGTCAGCTTGAAGCCTTTCAGTTCAACGCCGGAAGTTATGCCGAAGTCAACGTCTTTCAATTCGACTTTGCAGGGGATTCTTTGCGTGACTTGCTCCCGCGCCTTGCCGATCGCGATTCCTTTCAGACCATGTGATCCGAGAACGGCCGCGCCCCCGGCCGTCACCGCTGTCGTCACAAGTCCGATTATCACCGCTATCAGTTTATGTCCCATGCCGAATTATAGCTGCCTTTCTATATGAATACTTAAAAACGGCTTCGGGCGTCAGACGCCTTTCACAAGTTCCGCGGCCTCGCCGTCTTTGGGAAATCTGAATTCGTTCGCTTTGCTGAAAATCAGCTTACCATCGGCCGTGATGTCGAATACGCCGCCTTTGCTTTTGATAAGTTCCGAATCCAATCCGGTTGCTTCCTTTATCTCGTCCGCCACACGGGCGGCTTCAGGTTTGTAGTTTCATTCACCGCAGTAGGTTATGGTTATTTTTTTCGGCACGCCGCACCTCCGATATTCATTCCTACGAAGATTTTATGTTTTTTGGAAAGAAGCGACAAGGGCGGAGGAATATGCCTTGTTAAACCCGGATGCGAATCAGGGTTAAAAAATGTTTCGGGCGATGGTGAAGAGGGCGGTCACGACGGCGGCTATATAGATGTATATGGGGCGGATCGCGGGGAATACCATTGCCCGGCCCTTAAGTTCGGACGAGAACCATAGAGCCGCGAGCCAAAGCCCGAACGGCAACACGACGAGGAGGAAAAGCGGATTCAGCCGCAGCGCCGAGGCGATGTTCCCGTGCAAAAGTTCGTGCGCGGCTCTGAGGCTTCCGCAACCGGGACACAGCAACCCCGTCAGTTCTCTAAAGAGGCAGACAGGCAGGAGGTTGTTACCGTATGGATCCACGGAATAAATGAAACCCGCGGCCGAAGACAAAATGAAAACGATTGGAAGCACGAGGAATACACGAGGTCGTTCGCCATTCATGCGGGGGACTCTTAAATCACATTTCTAAACACATGATGATGATTCATGAACGGGAACCTGAACAAGCCTGTCAGTCCCGCCGCCACGATGCCGAGAATGAAAAGGGCGAGAGCGATATAGAACAATATCTTCGCTGTGTTCGCCGCGTCCGCCGCACTTTGGAAATCGCCGGCGTCGCGCCGCGAGCGCGAACTCGAAGCGAACAGCACTGAGATGAGACCGACGATGAAAGCTATGAAATTGCAGCAGAAAAACGAGACGACGGTAATGATCGCCGCTTGCGAGAGATAATCCGGGATATCCAGCGCCGGTGCGGCCGGCTCGGGGGCGGTCGGAACGATTTCCGGCGCCTGATTTTCAGGTTGCTGCGGCGGTTCGGTGAAAGTCGCTCCCTTGTATGTGTGAAGCTGGCTTCCGCAACTCGGACAAAAATTCGCGTCGCCGATGATCCTGAAACCGCATTTCTGGCAGAACATTCAGTTTCCCTCTCTGATGAATGCTAACATAATGCCGGACGTCATACAAGACGCGGGGCTTGCCGCTCAGAGCGCGCCGAGCGCCGTTCTCGCTTGGTCGTATTCGGCGATTATTCGCCGGACGAGTTCCGCGACGGGTATGACGTCCTTGACGAGACCGGCGGATTGGCCGGCTTGAAAAGCCCCCTCGACGGTCTCGCCGTCGAACGCCGCCGCCCGGTTGCGGTTGAATTCGTTGCCGATGATCTTCATCAGTTCCTTGTCGTCTGCGCCGTTCCTTTCCGCATCCTCCATTCTTTTAGCGAAATCGTTTCGCACGACGCGCAGCAGGCTGAGTTTCCGGCCTATGATGCAGGTGTCGGAGTCGGCGGCATCGACGAGCAACTTCTTGTAATTTTCGTGGGCTTGGCATTCAGTCGTTGCGATGAAGCGGGTGCCGATCTGAGCGCCATCCGCGCCGAGCGCCATGACAGCCGCGAGACCGCGCCCGTCGGCTATTCCCCCCGCTGCTATGACGGGGATATCGACGGCGTCCGCTATCTGAGGTGTGAGTGCGAGAGTCGTAATCTCCAGCGGGCTGTTGTGGCCGCCGGCTTCATATCCCTCGCACACCACGGCGTCCACGCCCTCTTTCCGGGCCTTGATCGCTCCTCGCACGGATGGGATGACGTGTATCAGAACGGTGTCGTCGCGCTTCAGCAGCGGAACAATGTTCGCCGGATTGCCCGCCGATGTGATGAATATCTTCACCCCCATGTCGAGGGCGGTTTTGCCGAGCTCCGCTGCGTCCGGACGCAGCATCGGGATGTTGACGGCGAACGGCGCGGAGGTCGTTTCCCGCATCTTTTCTATGTTGTGCCGCAACAGATCGACCGTCATGGAACCCGCCCCGATCGTTCCAAGCACTCCGGCGTCCGAACACGCGGAAGCGAGTCTCCAGTTCGACACCCAAACCATCCCGCCCTGTATGATCGGATATTTTATTCCAAGTAGTTTGCAAAGCCTGTTTTCACCCATTGGCCGGCCTCTCTGTTTTTATTTGTTTCCGAGGAGATTGAAAGAACGGAGCGCATCGAGAATCCCGCCGGCTCTGCATCTGAGTCCTTCGCAGTACAGCGCCTGCATTCCCGCTTTCATTCCGTTGAACTTCGACTTCGAATACGGATACCACCAGAGGTCTTCCCTCAGCGGACTTTTGCTTACGGTTATATTTTTGATATTCACGAATTCCCGGATGCCGTGCACAGAGTGAGTTCGACCCGTTCCGCTGTTTTTCACGCCGCCCCACGGGCATTGCGAGAATCCGTAAGTGAAGAGACAATCGTTGATAATGACTGTTCCAGCCTCGATGCGTCTCGCCACCTCGCGCGCGTTCTTAGTGCTTCGTGACCATACACTCGAGAGGAGCCCGTACTTGGAGTCGTTCGCGAGGTCTATCGCCTCCGCCGTGTTTGAGAACGGCATTATGGGAAGTGTCGGGCCGAACGTTTCCTCGTTGATGCAGTCCATCGTGTGGTTTACGCCGGTGAGCACTGTCGGCTCGAAGAAATGGCCGGGAAGCCCGCCGGGCGAAGCGCGTTTTCCGCCGGTTCGGACTGCCGCGCCCTTAGCCACCGCGTCGCCGATGTGCGCCTCCACGAGAGCGATACGCCTTTCGTTTATCATCGGTCCCATGTCCACATCGGGGTTCGTACCGTCGCCGAGCCTGAGACGCTGTGTTTTCTCAATCACGACTTCGGTGAAATGTTCTACTAAGCTTTCGTGTACATAGACCCGCTCGACTGAAGCGCAAACCTGTCCGGCGTTCACGAACGCGCCCCAAACCGCCGCGCTCGATGCGCGCTCGACGTCCGCATCCTCGAGCACGATGAATGGATCCTTGCCGCCGAGTTCGAGCACTATCGGGATAACCTGCTCCGCGGCCTTCGTCATCAGATGTCGTCCTACGGGCACGCTGCCGGTGAACACGATTTTGTCGGGATGCGCCTCGACAAGCGGATCGCCGAGCTCGGTCCCGAGACCCTGCGCGACTATGAATAATCCCTCGGGAAGGCCTGCCTCATCGAATATGCGTTTAATCATATCTCCGACGAGCGGCGTGAATTCCGAAGGTTTCAGCACTACGCCGTTGCCGAGGGCGAGCGCCACGATAATCTGAGACATTGGGATCGCGAACGGAAAATTCCACGGCGAGATTATCCCGATCACTCCGAGCGGCTCGTAAATGTTCGAACTCTCGATTCTCGCCACCGGGAATATCGGGTTACTGAGTTTTTCGTCAGACGTGGCTCTCAGCAGATCGGAGTCGCAGAAGTTCAACGTATCGAGAACGGGAAGAATCTCCGTGTTGACGGCTTCAAGAAGTGTTTTGCCGTTGTCGATAGTTATGACGCGAGCGATGTCGTCCACATTGGAGAGCATGAACCGGTTGACCTTTAGGAGATGCTCGAGCCTTCGCCGGATGGGAGTCCTCGCCCAAGCTTTCTGAGCCTCGCGGGAAGCCTCCACGAAGGTTTTCATGTCTCCCGGCGATGCCGGCTCGAATTCCGCGTTCACCGCGAGAGTCGCCGGATTTATGGATTGTATGATTTTTGATTCCGCCATTCGCGTGTCTCCTTTTCGTTTTTCATGATGCAAGGCGGGAGCATATCAAAGCGATTCCTTGATGAACGCTTCGTCATAACTTCGCCGGCTCGTTCTCGGCAGGAGTGTTTTAGCGTCGTCGAATATCCCCACGGCGATGAGCATAACGATGTCGTACTCGTCTGGAACGTGGAAAGCGTCCCTGACGGCCGCCGAATCGAAACCGTCCATGGGGTGCGTGTTCACTCCGAGCGACTGCGCCGCGAGCATGAAAGCCATCGCGAACAGCCCCGTGTTTCTTCCAACGAACGCTCTCTCGTTATCGCCTTCGTATAGCCCCTTAGCCATGCCCTTGATCGCGTCCCGCATCTCTTCCTTCATGTAGCCGAGAGCGATGTTGTCGTCGATGATCGGATCCATCTTCTGATAGGCTTTCTTGTCTCCGATGAGGATCAGCGTACATGAAGCTTGGGAAATTTTAGGTTGGTTGAACGCGCATTTTTGCAGCTTCGCCTTGTTCTCGGGATCGCGAACGATGATCGCGCGCCACGGTTGCAGGTTGAACGATGAGGGAGCGAGTTTCGCCAGATCGTAAATCTTTCTCATCAAGGCGTCGTCCACATCTTTCGCCGGATCGAAAAAATTCACAGAACGTCTGCTTTCGATTGTCTTCGAGAAATCCATGACAGCCTCCTTCAATCATTGTATTTTATTGCGAGCGGTTCTCCTGAGAGCGCCGGAGCGAGCTTCTCAAAGCTTTCTCTTTTTCCTCTGTAAATAACACCGATCGGGATCTCGTCGCCCCATTTTTGCGTTTCGGCGAGCGCTGCGGCGCGGTCCGTCGGATCGTATTTCTCCGGGAGTTCCTTGCATCTATCGGCGTACCATTTAAACGTGTTCAACTTATTGAATGAAACGCAAGGCTGAAGGATGTCGAGAAGGGCGAACCCCTCGACTTTGAGAGCTTCCGCCATCATTCTCCGGAGATGTTCGGGCTTCACGGCGGAGGAGCGGGCCGCGAAGGGAATGTCCTCTATCACCGCGAGAGCGAGCGGATTGAAACGCTCAAGCATGACGCCGTGTGTTTGAATCTTCGTCACGAAACCGCGTTCGGAAGTCGGAGAAGCCTGTCCCTTCGTCAGTCCGTAAACTTGGTTGTCATGAACGAATACCTTTATGCCGATGTTCCTTCTCAGGGCGTGGAGAAAATGGTTGCCGCCTTCGCCGTACATATCGCCGTCTCCGCTCGTGACGACGACTTCGAGGGAGTGGTTGGCGATCTTGATTCCGGTCGCGGCGGGGAGAGCGCGGCCGTGCAGACCGTTGAAGACGTTCGCTTCGGTGTAGTGAGGTGTTTTCGCGGCTTGTCCTATCCCCGAAACGAGCACGAGCTTATCGCGGTCAACGCCCGCGTCTTCAATCGCACCGTCGAGCGCCTGAAGTATTGCAAAATTGCCGCATCCCGGACACCATGCCGGGTTCGGATCCGCGTGCGAACCGTTCATATCGCCAGCCTCCTTTCGATCCATGACGCCGTGAAAGGCAGGCCGTCATATCGGAGCAGGGATTTAAAGTCGTCGAGTGCGCCGTGCATTTTAAGGATGGAAGCGAAATGAGCGGTGCAGTTGCCTTCCACCGCGGTGATTTTTTTGTTTGCGAGAGCCGCGCGTGCGGCGGGAGCATTCACCGGCCACACTTGCGGGAAATGGATGAGGCAAATGTCGCGCCCGGCGGCGCGCATGTTGTCGATCGCCTCGCGACAAGGGCCGTAAGTGCTGCCCCAGCAAAGCAGCGCCTCGCGCGCTTCGCACGGATATATCTCGGGGGGCAGTACCTTTGATGTGACGCCTTCCGACTTCCGCATCCTTTTGTCTTGCATTACGACGCGGATGGAGAGGTCTTCGGTTATATGGCCGTCGGGTGTGTGTTCGTCGGAATCAACTATCACGAAAACGCCGTTGCCGGGTATTGAACGGGGTGACACCCCGTCGCCGGTTACCGCGTATCGAACATAGTCCGGCGGCGGTTTCTTCAGTATCCGCCTGTCTATCGGACGTGGATTCCTGTTAATTGGTTTGGTGTTCTTTTGAAGGTCGGTGAAGAACTGGTCCGCCATTATGATCGCCGGTGTTTGAAATTCGTGAGCGATTTCCAAGGCGAGACGAGTTAGGGAAAACGCTTGTTCGAAAGTGCCGGGAGCAAAGATTGCGCGCGCGAAATCGCCGTGGCCCGCGAAAGCCGCGAACAGAAGGTCTTGTTGGGCTGTGCGGGTTGGCAAGCCGGTGGCGGGGGAGGGGCGCTGGCTGAGAAAGATGACCGCAGGGACTTCGAGCATACCGGCGAGAGAAACGCCCTCCGCCATGAGGGCAAATCCGCCGCCGCTCGTGGTGGTCAAGGCCGGCGCTCCGGCGTAGGCCGCCCCGCAGACGAT
>JAKLIR010000153.1 GCA_022709505.1 bacterium
CTTGTCTCCGGGCGCGGGGATCCATTCGACGTAATTGATCGCCGTTTTCTTTCCGACTCTGTTCTTCAGCCCTTGCAGAGGCGTCACCGGCTCGTTCACGGGCGAACCGCTGTAGTCGCCGAAACGGGCGATATTCGCATTGGGCCCGAGCACGGCGATGGATTTGATTTTCTTGAGGTCCACGGGCAGCAGCATAGAGCCCGAAGGCGCCACCGCGTTTTTGAGCAGCACTATCGATTCCCGCGCAGTCTTCCGGGCGAGAGCCTGATGCTCCTTCGATCCCACGACGTCGGGCGATATTTTCGTGTAAGGCACCATCTCCGGCGGGTCGAACATCCCGAGCCTGAATCTGGCGCGCATCACGCGGAAAACCGCGTGGTCAACATCCTCGGTCGTTATCATCCCGCTGTTCAAAGCCGCCGATATGTTGTTTTTGAGAACCGCGTCTCCGCCGCATTCGAGATCGACACCCGCCTTTAACGCGTACGCCGTCGATTCCTTCCTCGTCATTGCGTATTTGTGCCCGCTGATCATTGTCGAAAGCGCGCCGCAATCGGTCACCACGTAACCGTTGAACCTCCAGTCGCCCCGCAGGATGTCGGTAAGGAGTTTCCTGTTCGCATTGCACGGAACGCCGTTGATAGCGTTGTACGCGCCCATGATCGACTGTGCTTTCCCCTCGACGATACACGCCCGGAACCCCGGTAGATAGTATTCCCTGAGCGCGCGCTCCGATATCTTCGCGTCGCATTCCATCCTGTTGTGCTCTTCATTGTTCGCCGCGAAATGCTTCGGCGTGGAAACGACCTTTATGTATTTCGGGTCATCCCCTTGAAGACCGGTGACGAACGCAACTCCTATTCTGCCTGTGAGATAGGGGTCTTCGCCGTAAGTTTCCGGCGTCCTGCCCCATCGCGGGTCGCGGGCCATGTTCACCGTCGGCGACCAGAACGCGAGGAGACCGCTGTATCTGTCCGGTATCTTGCCCTTGAACAGGTTGTTCTTTCCCCTCGCTTCGTCCGATATTGCCGTGGCGACCTCGTGGATCAACGCCGGGTCCCACGTGGCCGCGAGCGCAATCGCCTGCGGGTAAACCGTGAATTTCCCCGGCCGGACGACACCGTGAAGCGCTTCGTTTCCGAAAAAATATTCATCTATCCCGAGTCTCGGAATTGCGTCCTGCGTTTCCGAGAGAAGCGCCGCCTTTTCCTCTATGGTCAGCCTTGAAACAAGGTCCTTCACCCGTTCTTCGAGGGGAAGCTTATAGTCCATGAACGGGTATCGGCCGGCTGCCGGCTCCTGCGCCTCGGCGTAAAATCCGAACATCGTCGTCATAACAACCATCAACACCATCGCACTCTTTTTGAGTCTCATGTCTCCGCTACCCCCGGTTCATTGAATTCGCGCAAACAATTATATCACACCGCCGCGGATCATTCTCCCGAGGAGCGTCGAACACGTTCTATTCCAAATGCGAAAAAGGAAATCAAAGAGTTGAAAATAGAAAAACAGGAATGGGGAAATACAAGCTCTATCTCTTGCAGCCGCCGATGATTTTTCTCGTGTTTTGAATGGCCGCCATCGACTCGTCGATACGATGGAGTATGCGGTCGATCCTCTCCCGCTCCGCCGAAACCAACTGATCGATTTCATGTGCGTAGTCCGAGAAGGACGTATCCTTGGAAATGTTTATGGAATTGAAAGGAGTCATACCGCTAACCCTTGTCCCGACGATATTTAAACTATCGGATTTTTCTACTGCAAGTTTACACCGTAAAGATAATAATCGTCTGTGATGATAGTCACGAAACGAGGGTGATTCAGGTCACAATAAAACCGAATCCGCCATTAGGATTTTGAGGCAATGATTCAGAGTGGATTGACGAATCAGAAATAAAAAAGGGCCGGGGAGGCCCTTGAGGAACATTACAGATTGCGGTGGTACCTCAACCGCCAGAGATCGGGAGCGGCGCGTTGGGTGTTGTCAGCGACGCCCTGATTGCATCCACGAGTTCGTCGGTGTCGAAGGGCTTTGTGAAAAACCGCTTTGCTCCACATATAAAGCTCTTCAACTTGCATTCTATGCTGTTCTTCCCGGACAAGATGAAAATCACCGGCGAACAGCCCGGCCTGTCGTTTCCGGCAGCCTCACGGCATAATTCCAGCCCATCGCCGTCAGGCAACATCAAATCAAGCAAAACGAGATCGGGGATGTTGTCTTCCATCGCCCTCTTCGCTTCCTTGTGGCCCGATACTTTTATCGCCGAAAATCCGGCGTCTTCAATCATTTCACCGAGCATGTCCCTCAGGTCGGTGTCATCTTCCACTACCAGTATTTTTTTACGTAACCCCATATTCGCATCCCATTTTTAAATGCTTTCATTCATGTTTTATTTACCCGTTTTTTCAATGTTGAAACATTTATTTTATTTTTTTATTTAAAATAACAAGTATTCCGCAATAAAGCTCCTCGGTTCGCATTTTAATCCCCTATTTCGTCTTTTTAATTGTCTATAGCGCGATATAATATACATTCATAAATAATTGCGGATGCATCAACCGCTTTTAAGGATTCAGTAATTTAATGGATTATCATTCAGGTTTTTTTACAATGAAATTCCTCGGAATATCCGCCGTGAGGATGATCGCCGCCGGCGCCGTGCTCTTCTTTTTTATTTTCTTGAAGAAAGTCATCGCAAAGTACGCGACATCCGCTTTGCTACGATTCGCGAAAAGAACGAGAACCGAACTCGATGATATCGTAATACCGACCGTTCTCAAGCCGCTCGAATATCTCGTGGTCATAGCCGGAGCGTTCATAGCCGTCGGGATACTCGATCTTCCCGTAAAGCCTTTCGATTTCAAGCGATGGGCCGTGATCCTGCTGAAACTGTGCGTGACTGTGGACATCACTTGGCTGTTCCTGACCGCCGCGGACGCGGTGATCGAATATCTGGAGAGATCGGCGGTACAGCTCAAATCGAAAATCGACGGGCGCATGCTGCCGCTGCTACGCACGATCGCGAGAGGCGTGATTTTCGTGATCGCGTTCGTTGCGGTCATTCAGAACCTCGGGTACTCCGCCTCCGGACTGATCGCCGGATTGGGACTCGGCGGCCTCGCCTTCGCTCTCGCGGCGAAGGACACGCTCTCGAACCTTTTCGGCTCCATAATGATCTTCACGGATCGCCCTTTCAGCGTCGGCGACACGATAAAAGCGGGCGATATCTCGGGAACCGTGGAGGAAGTCGGCGTCAGAAGCACGAAAATCAGGACGCCCGAACTCACACTCCTGTCGGTCCCCAACAGCACGCTCGCCGCGCTTCCGGTGAACAACATTTCGAGAAGGAAAAAAACTCTCTGCGAATTTTCTATCCCGCTCGATGGAAACTCCCCTCCCTCGATCGTCAAAGAGATCGTCGCCGAGCTGGAATCAGAAATAAACAATCATCCCGGCGTCGATAAGGAAGACCCCATAAGCGTCAGACTCTCGGCGCTTACGGAAACGGGCGCAATCATAAAAATACGCTATTTTCTGAACACGATGGATCAATACGAAGCAGCGTATATTCAACAGGAAATATATCTCAAATTCATGGAAACAGCCGCGAAAAAAGGAATTTCCATATCTCCGAAACCGTGAAATCATCGGCATAAAAATGTCGGTGACTTTCTTTATATCCTTCACTTTGATAAAATGGGCCGTATGTAGGAGCAGGTGAAATACAATATGATACAGACTTCGCTTTTCCCATCTGAACCTGTTAGCCATAAGGCCTCTGATTTGAGTTGTCCAAATGGTTATAGTGGTTTTTCTGCATTCCATAAATATTGGGGAAAGAAGCCGGTTGAATACCTTTCATTTTTAATTGAGACCCTGACAAGCGAAAACGACATTGTTCTTGATCCCTTTTTGGGGTCGGGCTTGATAGCAAAAGAGGCAGTTCTTAGAAAGCGTTGTTTTATAGGAATAGATATCAATCCTGTAAGCATAGAAATGGCGTCATTGCTTCTTGCCCCTCCAGATGTTTTTGAATACGCAAGAGCACTTAAAGACGCTGAGAAAGAAATCAGACCCTTAATTGACGCAAGTTATTTATTAGGGGATGGTTCTACAGCATCTCACTTTCTCTGGGATCAAGGCAAACTCATTTCTATTTGGAAAGCGAATGGGAGAGGAAAGCGAGAAGAACTGTTGCCGACCGATCACGATTTGCGCATTTTAAGCAAATTCGATGGATATAAGACTAAGGCACTCCGTGAACCAAGGTTTTTTCAGAACTCCAGAATCAACGCTTATCCGAATCTACAATTCAATGACCTTTTCACAAACCGCGCACTTCGAAACATGGATATTTTGATAGAGTGGATAAACAAGCAACCGGAAAAAGTCCGTAGGGCCTTGTTACTATCATTAACTTCCGCTTCAGGCCAGATGTCAAATATGGTTTTTGCGATAACTGGCCGAGGGAAAACGAACGGGTACAAATCGGACAAAATCGAAGTGGGAAGTTGGGTTGTGGGCTTTTGGAGACCAAAATTGCATTTTGAAATAAACGTCTGGAATTGCTTTTCAAGCCGATCAAACAAATTGCTGAAAGCTTTGAAACAAGACCGATCAAGCATAGATGTCCATATTTCAAATAATCCATCGAAAGTAAACAATAGCAGTAATGAAGTGGCGCTAGTAAAATCAGACGCCCGAAAAGCTTTGCGAAAGATATCCAAAGGAACCGTAAAACTTATCATTACAGACCCGCCGCATAGTGATAGAATTCCTTATCTGGAACTCAGCGAAATATGGAATTCGATTTTAGGGGAATCAGCAAATTTTGAAGATGAAATAGTTGTGTCAAATGCGGTCGAACGTAGAAAAAACAAACGATTGTATAATGATGAAATGACGGATTTTCTAAAAGCGGCCGCTGATGTTCTTTCAACTTCCGGCTCACTCGCGATTTTTTTCAACGCAAGAGACAAAGATAGCTGGGAGTATTTAAGAAATGTGCAGCAAATAGTAAAAGACATAATTTATCGAGGATGTTTCTTAATGAATTATTCGGCGGGGTCTGTAATACAGGACAATAGACAAGGGGCGATGAAAAGAGATTATGTTCTCATATTTCAGAGGAACGACTGCACAAAAGACAGTCTTGAAAGCCTATCTTCAATTGAAAGCTGGACATCGGAATTTCCGAGTTTGAGAGGAGAATAATGCCATATACATTCGCACAAGCTAAGAAGGCATTTCAAGAAGATCGCATTCAAGAGTTAGCAAACGATCCTTCCGGACTCCGCTTTTTGAAGTTACGATCTCTATCGCGACCTGAATATTTGAGAAAACTCGTAAATGAATTCGGCATTAAGGCAGATGATTTGTCCGGAGATCGTTTATTATGTTCGTGCTTCGAGTCATCAATAACAATCCAGCAGATAGAAACGACTATAAAGGCAATTTATGATGAAGGTAGAAGGGAAAGATTAAGCGTAGAAGATGAATTGGTCAGCGAATTGTACAAACTCAACGCTTTTGATTGGGGTGGACTCCATCAAAACAGCTTGGAAAAAACGATAGTAAACAACTATGTTAAGAAAATAAAGTCGTTTGATCGCATATCTGAATGCGTTGAAAATGAAATTCATCACAGCACGAAATCTTACGTCATGTGTTCGTGGTACAATCACTGGACCTCTATAATTATCGAAGACCTATTTCGGGATCATCCAGCTGTTTTACCGTCCGTCGGCTTGATCAAGAAAATTGATTTTTTTATATCGGACATACCTTATGATCTTAAGGTGACATACTTACCCGAAGGCTATATCAAAGAAAAGAGGCAACAAGACCAACTTAGACCGGAAATCACTTTGCTGAAGCGTATCTGTCGCGATAAATCAATTCATTTTGATATTGAACTGCCCGAATCTCGCCTTCTGGAAGATTTGTGGAAGAAAGTTTCAGATCATCCGTCGTCTGAAGCAAAAGAGTTGATAGCCGATTTAATACAAAAAAGGACGGACATTCTTAACGAATGCATTGAAAACAAAGAAGGGTTGATCCGATGGCTGTACGAGAATCAAGGTGTACGTCGTTTCGATTCATCAAACAGATTATTTCTTGTTCTTGTTGACTGCCGGAATTTCTTTGATTCGTGGAAACTCAAGCGGGCAAAGCCGCTTCTGTTGGATCGTATCCACAAGCAACTCGAACAGATGCGAGCAAAAGCGGCATTGGAAATCAACTTTTCTTGGGAGGGTGCTGTTCATAAATGCGTATCTGACGTAATTTTTGTGATTCATAATGAATGATGTGATTCTTAAGGGGCGGTAATCCGATAGAATAAAAGTGAGAGAAATGAAAATAAGTGAAAAATATATTATTGATAGTACAATCAATCTTAGCAGCATAATAGCAACTAAAATCGATGAGTTTTTATCTGTTTCAAAGCTTTAGAAAGTATGAATAAGAACACACATTTGCCGACAGACAATACACTTGAGGAAGAAGATAGCAATCCATTCTTCAAAATATACACCTTTCTGTACATGCGCGTCCTGAGAGCCTAAACCGATTTACCGGACATAGCGATCAGACCTGACGTATCATTCGAAGAACTACCCTTTCCTCATAATTCCGCGGAAGCGATATCTCTACTGAATAATTCTTCCTCTTTAAATAAGCGAGGAAAAACGTATAATTTTATTGACCAGCGGCCGGAGATGACATCGAGGGGGGGCTAAATCATGAACACATTCGACAAAATCACTCTAATCACGAAGTTCGTAAAATGGCGTCTTACGTGGGACAAACGAAACACCAGTTTTGAATTCACAGTGCCTGGAAATCCGAAATTCATGAGTCCGCGCAATGCGGTGAAATTGATCAAAGACGGAGATGTTGTTGCGACTTCCGGCCTTGGGGCTAATCAGCGAGCCAGCATAATGTACTGGGCGATAAGGGAAGTTTATCAGGAGACGGGACACCCGAAGAACCTGACTGTAATGAGCATCGGTGGTCAGGGCGGACGCGGAAAAGCGCCCGGAACGGTCGAGGAAATCGGGCTCGAAGGGCTGTGTACGCGGTTTCTCGCCGGGCATCTCGAAACGTTCAAAGCGCAATTGAAACTCGCCGACGAAGGCAAGCTTGAACTACAGTGCCTTCCGCAGGGAATTATGGCGCTGCTTCTATCGGCGCAGGCGCGGGGAGAGGACTCCATACTGCTGCCGACGGGCGTCGGGACGTTCTGCGATCCCCGCACGGGCCGGGGAACGCCGGTGATCGACCCGAAGGCGGAGCAGTTCGTGACCGCTGAAGGCGACAAGTTAAGATATCGACTGCCGAAGATAAACGTGGCGGTGTTCAACATGCCGGCGGCTGACCGGGAAGGAAATATATACGCCAAAAACGCCGCAATGGTAGGAGAGGCGTGGGAAATCGCCAAGG
>JAKLIR010000154.1 GCA_022709505.1 bacterium
CGTCGTGTGTGGATTGGGCGGGCTGCACGTTTTCGAGGGTTTCGTTTTCCGCGGTTCCGAACGGCTATTTAACGATGAACGCGGCGCTGATCTCGCAACGCCCAAAGGAAGCGAGCGGTGGCGAGCCGCCCGCGTATGGGGCGGCGGCGCCTTTCGATTCGAGCAATCTTTCGTTCACGCTGAACGGGGTTCCGGACGCGAGATTCGAGAGTTTTGCTCTTGAGATCGACAACGGCGCGCGCGAGGTGCGGACGCTGAACGGGGAGCGTTGGTGCGGGCGGCACGCCGGCGGGCGGCTGAGGTTGAGCGGTTCGGTGACGATGGAGTTTGACAGTGACGAGGAGCGGCGGCGGTTGTGGGGCGGTCCCGGCGCGGCGGCGCCCTTGAGAGATGTAGAGCCCGGCTCGCTGAATGTGGTTGCGACGCATCGAGAGATGGTTACGATGGGTTATAGCTATTCGCTCGAAATAGACGTTCCGGAGATTTATTACGAAGCCGCCGGAGCGAACATTTCGTCGGTCACCGGGCGTATAGTGCAGACCGTGCGGTTCTTCGCCGCGTACGATCGTGCGAATGAGAAGTACTTCGATATCAAGTTGATTAACGGGGAGAGCGGTTATCCTGATCCGTGACGGTGCGGGTTGTTTGCCGTGAGAATACGGCGGCGCGCGGCGCGCCGGGTGGGAGTGTGAGATGAGCCTGATCGAAAAGACGGTGGTTGACAGTGTGTTGGAGGCGCTTAGCGGAAGCGAGGCGTTGTCCGCTTATGTGAAGAGCGTTACGGCGGGTGACGCGGCGGCTGCGCGGAAGCAGTTTCCGTTCATCGCGGTGGGGAACGTATCGACGAGCGCGGGCGTGGAGAGGCTTGGAGAAGGGGGCGGCGGCGGGAAGGTGTGTTCGTTCGAGATTGTGTTCGGGGCGAAGAGTCTGGCGCCGGGGGAGGCGTTCGATGGTGAGCGGGGGATATTGCAGCTTTGCGAGGATGTGCTTTCCGCGGTTTGGCCGTCGGATTTCGGGGGAGTGTTCGACGGACCGGTGTTGGTGCGGGGGGTTGAGACGGGTTACGGCGCGGACTCCGGCGGATCGGTGTGGCGCGGTGTGGTGAGGATGGAAGGAACGTTGGCGGCCGGATGACGCGTGAGGGCGGATGCTGAAAGGAGACGGATATGAGCGGGGAGAACAGGGAGCTTGTGAGCAGGATATATGATGCGCTCAGGAACGATAAAATGCTGGCGAGCTATGTGAAGAGGTTTTCGAAGGGAGACACCGGCGCGGCGAGGAAGCTTTTTCCGTTCGTGAGTGTTGGAAACGTGCGGTACGACGTGGAGCCGGTGACGACGGCGCACGATCTCTACAAGTACACGGTGGAGGTTTTCGGGGGAGTGCGGAGTCTCGTTCCGGGAGCGGCGTTCGACGGCGGGGGCGTTCCGGGGATCAGGGGGATCCTGCATCTTTGCGACGACATAGCGATCGCGCTTAGGGGCGCCACGCTCGGCGGCTTTCTATCGAGGCCTATGGAAATTCTCAACATGGGATATGAACCGGGCCCGGATAAATCCGGGTTCACGGCGTACGGCGCCGTCGTGTTCGTGATGGAGATTATGAGGTTGAGGTAAAAAGCTGTGGCGTTGGTGAAAATGTGGGGTGGCGACTTGTTCGAGATTGAACGGAGGGAGTGAGCAAAATTATGGGAGAGCCGGATGACAAAAGCCTGATCTTTAACAGCACGTTGTTGCAATTCAAAATGTTCATCCGGAACGAAAAAGCTCTCGGCGTTTAAATAAACAAACTCCGAAAACATATCTGATAATTCTCACAATGGACAGAGGATTCGAGAGAGTGGCTGAAATTAGAAAACAAAACATTTACGATGGAGGTTTCAATTACTTTCCGGAAGACAGGGTGTATTTGGAGCGGGCGAACAATGTCGAAGAATTCAATCGTATAATGGCCAAGCACCATAATGTTTATGCTATATTCATATATGCACACAGTTATGATGTTGGAAGATACGGCGAAAGCGGGGGTTTTACTTTTTCGAAAAAGTTCAGGGGCGCGAAATACAACGTGGCAATCACTCGTGGCAGGAATGAAACACATGTTACGAAGTTGAGGGTCCCGGATATGGCTGAAGATGGTTTTGTTCATTTGTATTCATGTAACGCTGTCGGAGATATAGGTTATGACATAGTCTCGAACCTTGCGAATCACTTCGGGGTTCCAGTCTATGCAAACCAGACGGGGACGAGTTTGTGGCCGCCCGGTCCTTTACCATGGAAGAAAACGGATGTTTGGGCGAATCCGAATGGATACGGGAATACTTCAGACAAGACTCAAGGGTTTATGTGGCTGTTTCCACTGAGGCATAAATACGAAAAGAAGAGGATTCCCAATGACTGGGATTGCAAGTGATATTGTTTCTTTCACGGACTCGCTTATATTTTACGAGCTTAATCCGTTGTATGTGTTGATCAGTTTCGTAGCTCTGTTTTATCGAGACAAGCTGATGAAGCTGGATTTCATCAATCTGACCAACGGGATTATGTGGTATATCGTTTTTTTCACCTATGTTAACGGGCAATACTCTGAAGCGTCGTTGATGTACGTCAAGCCGATTGCAATATCCTATCTCGGGATAATACATCCGCTGGTTCAGATGACGAGCGGTATTATCATTCTCCTGAAGGGAGAGGGGTTTCGCGGACATCGCGGTCTTTGTTTTTTGTTGTTCGGCGCCTCGATTCTGATTTACAGGCTTATTTCACATTTGCTCTGGCGCCCGTTCTTTTCATAGAGGTCTGAAAATGTGGACAATGATTGATTTCATAAGAGATTACGCTGACTATCTGGGCTATGCGCTCGTATATGGCTTGAATGTGCTGTACGTGTTGTTAAGTTTGTATCTTCTTCTATTCAGACGGGACGGTTTTTGGAAGATGGATTTAGTTGATTTTGCAAGCGGGCTTCTTTGGTATTATACATTTTACATCATGTCGAGAAGCGACTTAGTCAGCCCGTCCGATCAACTCAGTTTTGTGATAGTGAGCACGGCGATGTACTCCGGAACGATATACGCATTCATTCAGGGATACAGCGGTATCGTGTTTTTCAGGAATGGCGGCGGTCTGAGGAAACATGTGGGATTGTATTACATCATAATCGCCGCGCTATTGATGATATGCTCCAACATGTCGGAACTCATTTCGGTGACGGCGTTTTCATGATAGACCTTGTCTCTGATAACATTAGTTCGGTCGAGAATGTGATGATGTACGTCTTGGGTGTTTCTTACGTGCTTGCAAGTCTCTACCTTTCGTTGAGTCGAGGCAGATTCAGATGGTTGGGCTTCATAAATCTCGCAAACAGTCTTCTCATATACTGTGTATATTTCGGCAATGCGGAAATTCGAATATGCGGGCTGACCGTACCGTTGGAAGGAATTGAAGGATTTTTATACATATACAAAAGGTCGTTGCATTCGATGATTCAGATAATCAGCGGCGTGGTCCTTGTTGTCAGAGAAGATAGGCGCGGAAAATATCTCGGACTGTATTACCTGTTGCTCGGCTTGGTAATGCAGACGTTGAATATATTGCTCTCATGCACAATGTATGGATAGATTTAGATGGGATTTATTCATGCCGCGCGGCGATGGATAAGATGAATATAGCACAAGCAATGGCCGATCATTTCGGGGTTGGTGTGATGGCGAATAGTTCAGGTGTGAGCATATGCCCGCGATATAGCTTGACAAAAACCAAGATGTGCACCGGAATGGGGGAAACCTTGATCGATTATCTTGTGGGTTTTCACCGGGTCAGTCCGGCGAAATAGAAACCGGTTCCGAAGGGCGACGAGATGTCACTGGATGAGCGCTTTTTCGCAATTTTGTACACGGCCTCTGTTTATCCGATGGTTTCCATGGTGATATGCGGGGTTATATTTCTTCGATCCAAGGAAGGCTTTCAGAGGATAATGGGCAAGGCCGTCTTATATTATGCGGCCCTCGTTTGCATGTATGGATTGATTTACTTCGTGACGTTATTCATGGAGGCGAACCTCATATTGGTATTTATCGCGGTCGTCTTGTTCGCCTGTATCACCGGCGGTGTCGTGATCGCGCTAAGGGTGAAAGAGATCCGCGGGACGGCGGGGGATGTTTTCATAGGCTTCTTGGTTTTCATGGGCGTAACCGCGATTATCTATTTCATGATGGCAGAGGGAATATTCGAGGCGGCGTGGATGTTCGTGTTGCTCGCGGTCAATCCGTTCATTTGTATTGCGGCGGGTGTCGTGATCGGATTCAAGACGAAGGGCGCGGTGCGTCTCGCGGCGGTGAATGCGGCGGCGAGCGGCGTAGTTTTTTGTATTGTTTTCAAGCTGGCGACGGCAGCCTTTAACAGACTGGAAAATGACTACGAAATGTTTCGGGAATGTAATGCGGCGATCGGTTATTTCATCGCCGAGGAAGGGAAGCAATACGGAGAGCGCGGAAGATACGTCGAATTGGAGAAATTGAGAGTTGAAGCGCGAGAATATCGTGATCTTGATAAATATTGCTCCGGGACTGAAATTGATATCAAGGACGACGGGCGGGACTACGAGATCAAGACGAACCTCAAGGGAGTCCCGGGATGTGTTATTTCTTACTCGCCGAAAGAGTCGAAATTGAAGATGGACCGGGAGACGTTCGAGAAGTGTCGTCGGGGACAACGGTTTTGACATTGCGTCAAACCTTGAGAGGCACTTCCGAATTCCAGTTTGTGCGGCGCCGGCAGGAGTAAGTTTAGCTCCGTTTTGGCGAAGGTCGTCAAAAGATAAAACGGGAGTCTGGGTGAATCCATTTGAAATGGATAACATTTATCGGCCGACAAAACATTTCAAGTGGACGTATCCGACAGGTATGGATATGACTTTGAAGGGACGATATCATGCTTATCCATGCAAATAGCGCGATAAAAATGATATGGAACGATTACGGCGCTTCGAGTGTCTTGGTTTTCGTGGTGATATGTCTGATATTTTTGACGCGTCGCTCGAAGCTTTGGCGGCTCGATCTTTTCGGTGTGATCGCCGGCGTTTTTTATCTTGCGGCGTATCACTACGGTGGAGATGTTGGTGTTTCATCCGGCGGTGCGGCTTACGGTATCGAATCGGCGATCGGTATTTATATCGCGATCGCGGCCCCGGTTATTATCGCGGCCGCGGGGTTCGCGTATCTGCGGAGAAAAGAGCCTTTGAGAAGGGCGGCCGCCGTATGTTTGATCGCGATCGGTTTTACGCAATTGGCGATGTATGGGGGCTACTTTTTGAAAGGGAGCGGGAAATACCGTGGGAAAACCGCTTTCAACGAATGCGCTTCGGAGATGAGGGCCGTCGTCGATATCATGAAGAGATACGAGAATGCGACCGGGAAATACACCGGCGACATGAAACGCCTCGCGAAGTTTGAGGGAAAGAGATGCCGATTACACAATCCCGGTCGTCCCGATGCATGCGGAGATATTGAGAAACGAATAAATCCATCCCATTGCGACAATTTCAAAATCGTGCTGAAAAAAGGTGGAACGGATTATAAGCTGACGGCGGAAATACAACATATATCTCGCTGTGCTATTTGCGAAACTCCGAGAGGCGTTAACAGGGACAAATATCTTCAGTGCGGAAACAGAATGTACGATGAATGCCTGTGAATTTCATCTTTTGTTCGTCATTCCATCTCTCTCCACCGTCATTCCGGGAGGAGACCCGGAATCCACGGGGAGACAGGAGGTCAGGGGCGGTCTTTCGGAGGAGCCTGACACGAGTTACAGCCGGGTATGCTCGGACGGGTACGGAGACCCGTCCCTACACCAGCTAAAAGATAATGCATTAACGGCCGCGGGAGCGGCCTTGCCACGCGTTACGGCGCGGAGCACCGTAACGAGGAAAAAGCTCTTTCATTTGTGTGAATTGTAGCAGGGCCGGGTCTCCGCACCCGGCCGCCCCGAAAAGGGCGCCCCTGACATCCGTGGCCCCTCTGGATCCCGGATCTCAGTCCGGGATGACGAACATGTGCGCCCGGCCGCTTAAGGGGCCGTTTTTGAAAAAGCGCCCTCTTGAGAATCCCTCCGCAAAACTTTCACTGTCGCAGTGCCGTATAAACAATACGGGATGGCTTTTATACCTGCGGCCGGGTGCGGAGACCCGGCCCTACAAAAAGCGTTTATGACTCGCGGAAATAGTGGTCGGAAGCGGAGCCCCGACGGGCCGAGACTAATCCCTACAGCATCGCAATAAGGTATATGGGCATCTAACCCACATTTTTCAACGGAAAAATCCGGGCTAACGAAACGAGATTCGCACCCATTCGCGGTGTGAAGCATTTTTCAGAGGTGCAAAGTAATTCAACGGGTCGTGCGCTGGAAAGCGGCGCGGGCCGTGCCGTGCGTTGAGCGCGGGATAAATCCAAAACGCGGAAGCGGAGGTGAAAAAGGATGGCGGAAATGAATGAGTTGCTGACTGCGACGTTCAGTCTGAAGGCCGGCGAGGCGACGCTGGGCAGGTACTGCGTGGCGGTGCTGGACTCGGCGACGGAGGGAGTTGTGAAGAACCCCTCTGGGGAGAACGATGGGAAGATCGCGGGAGTACTGCGGGACGTCACGCTCGAGGCGGGAGAGACGGGGTTGTTTCAGGTGGCCGGGATAGCGAAGGTGAAGGCGGCGGCGGCTGTGGCGATCGGGGACTTGCTGGTGGTGGCGGACGCGCAGGGAAGGGTGAAGGCTAAGGGAACGAGTTCCAATCCGAGCGGGGCCGGGATCGTGGGCCGCGCGCTGAGCGGTGCGGGCGAAGAGGACACGGTTGTGAAGTGCATACTTTGCATCCCGTCCGAGTTCAGTTCATGAAAAACAAGACGAGGGAGGTGAATCAATGAGCACAAGAGGAGAGATTCATATCGATCAGGCGTTGACCAATTTTTCGGTCAAGTACCAGAACGGCGCAATGATCGCGGACGTGATCGCGCCGAGGATCGATGTGGCGAAGGACAGCGACGGCTATTTCGTGTATGACATGCAGGATTTCCGAGCGACGCGGGACCTGCGCGCTGACAAGGCGGACACGAATTACGTGGATTCGTGGAAGATCAGCGCGACGCCGACGTACAGGTGCGAGGAGCACTCGCTCGCGGATCTGGTGAGCGACCGGGAGCGGCGCAACGCGGACGCCCCGATCTCGCCGGATTTCGACACGGTGGAAAGTTTGACGGGCATGATCGCGCTCAACCGCGAGCGGCGCGTGGCGGGGCTTCTCACTTCCGCTTCGACGTACGCGGTTTCGAGCCATTTCGTAGCGTTATCGGGGACGGAGCAGTGGAACAACGCCTCGTTCGACAGCGACTCGAAGACGGACGCGATCGAGGTCCGGATCGACACGGCGAAGGAGGCGATCAGGTCTCGGATAGGA
>JAKLIR010000155.1 GCA_022709505.1 bacterium
TATCACATCCCGGTTTTTGGTGTAGTCCCACGGGCCGGCGCCGTCGCGCGGCCACTCGTCGGGATTGTCACGCAGCATCGGCTCGCAGTGCGACGATCCCATCACGATTCCGTATCTGTCGGCCACGATTTTATTTTGCTCGTAAAAGTTGAACGCCTTCGTGCAAGGCTTCATCGCCGGCCATATATAGTTCGCCTTCAGTCTGAGCAGCAGCTCGAATATCTTGGCGTATGTTTTCGGGCCTATGTCGCCGGTTTCCGGCTCGAAAGTTTTCGCCGCCCAAGGATTCAGCCCGAACGCTTCGTCATTGAGGAATATCCCTCTGTATTTGACCGACGGCGGTCCGAACTTATAAGCGCCTTTCCTTATGACTATGTTGTCCCTTTTTTCAGGCGTCGCGTCCGCCCACCAATACCACGGCGAAACGCCTATCCACGACGAAAGCTCGAAGACGCCGTAGGCGGTTCCACGCCGGTCGCTCCCTGCTATGACAAGTCCCGAGGCGACTCCCGGGGAGGGTTTATCGACGGTGGTTATTATGAATGACTCCCATTGCCCCTTGAGACGCGAGGCGTCGATTTTCCCGCTCCTGATCAGGTTCTTGATGAGGCCGCTTTTCCCGATGGAGCCGATAATTATTGCGTTGTTGGAAAGAGACGCCGCGCCGCCCTCGGCCGAGCGCCCGCCCGTCACGAGCTTGATGTCGCCCGCCAGCGCGGCCGCCGCGGTCTTCACCACCTCGTAGTCG
The DNA here is from genome assembly GCA_022709505.1 of bacterium. GTDB lineage: Bacteria > UBP15 > UBA6099 > UBA6099 > UBA6099 > JAKLIR01. Next base: position 749 of record JAKLIR010000155.1, read on the forward strand.
TTCGAATCCACATAAATCCTCGCGGTCTTGCCACCGCCGTAAAGACGGAAGTCGCCTTTAGCGTAAACCGCGCCGGCGGGACTGTTCCCCGCCGCGCGGAGCGATGAAGCGGAGAAAAAGAGCAGGCAAATTGTGATCGTGAGGATGAGCTTTTTCATATATGAACCTATCCCGGTTGAAAATTTGCTGAAAACCATATTAACGGCCGCGTCCCGTTGTGGCAAGGATGAGTTGTTGGAAGCGCGGCGCTCTGGGTTTCATTTCACGGTGAGCGCGTACATTTGGTATGGAAGGGCTTCGAAGTTCACCGCGCCAGCCGCCGTCTTGAACTTCACCGCGCCGCCCGGCGCGCCGTTTTTGACGAATGTCAGCTTGGCGGCCTTCCTTCCGGCCGGCATGATTATTTTCACCTTTTCCCTGATTCCCGAGAGGTGGAACACGCGCAGGTTTTTCGAGTCGCGCGGCAGCAAGATGATGGTCGAATGAGGCGACCGGAACCCCAGTTTGAACGCTTTGACGTAAGGGAACAGGAAGAGATTCGAAACCACGGTCAAGCCGTCGTCGCCCTTGTCGAACTCGCTCTTATACATATTGTAGTGGCCGCACAACTCGTTTTTTCCGCCGGAGGCCTCTGACATCCGTTTGTTCAATTCGAGCTGATGGTGCAGCATCTGAGCCATGTATTTGATGTAAAGCCGGTTGCCGGTGTGGTTGTAGCCGGCCACGAGCGCTTCCATGACCCACGGTATGTAGCTCGACTGGGACGGGATGCTCGAATCCGTGCCGGTGGTGGGCGAGGTGGAGCCGAAAGAGCCCATCCAGTCGCCGTCCTTGCGTGCGAGCGCGCCGTTGAGCCATGCGTCCTCGGGCGGGTAGGGCTCCATGAAAACGCGCGAGTAAATGGTCGCGTTGAGGATTTTCACGGCGCGGTCGAGGTAGCGCTTGTTCCCTGTGTATTCGTAAAGCTTGAAGAGGATTTTCGCGGCGAAAGCGAACGTGTTCACGGAAGGTTCTCCGGCGCGGTCCTCGAGCAGAAGGCCGAAGTTGTCCAGCACGCGCTCGTTGCTTTTCATGACTTTTTTAGCGCGTTCGAGGTATTTCGCGTCTCCCGTGAATTCGTAGGCCGAGATCATAACGTCGATCCCGAACTCCTGCGCGTCGAAGACCCCGAAATCGCCCTTGTAGCCGTCGCCGCGTTGAATCCACAGCCAGCGGCCGGCCTCATTGTTGTAGAGCGGCCCCGAGTACATCTTATCGAAATTCAGCATTAGCGCCCGCTTCAGCGTTTCGTCCCGGTTGACTGCATATTCCGCTATGAAGGACTCCACGTTGTACGGCTGCGACCACGGGTAGCAGTCAACGAGTTTGTCCGCGAATGACTGGTCCCGGAAATAGCCGTGGCAGATGTGGGCGGGGTCGTTGAAGTACATCCGGTCGAGGTAGTAGCGGTTCGCGTTAGTCGTCATGTCGAGCCATTCGCGGCCGCCTGTGGCGAGGTGTTGCACTATGAACGCGCGCCCCGTCATTTCGTTGTGCCAGTCGTGGTTCGTCCCCACTGGGTTGTAATCGTATGCGTGATATATCCAGCCTTCTTTCATCACTACGCGGGGCAGCTTGGATATGAGATACTTCTCCACGGCGTCCCAGTCAATGTCATCGTAGCGGATCTTCCGGCTCGCGAGATATCGGGCGTAATAATCGTCGATGTTTTCATCGGTGAACTTCACTATCATGGATTTGGAGACGGACTGCTTCGGCGGGAGGCGGAAAGAGAACCACGAGAAGAGCCCGTCGAGGTGCAGCATGGAATCCGGCCCGTGGCTCCAGTAAAGCATTCCGCTTCCGGGCAGGCCGTCGGATTTTTCTATGAAGAATGTCTTGCCGTCCGTGAAGCCAGTGGGGGCGATTTTACGCACCGTTTTAAGCGTGTTCGGCGTGAAGACTGTGCTGATAATCCTGTTCGCGGGCAGAGTGATTATCCCAGTGAGGTTCACGCCGCCGTTCGTGTTGTTCGTGACGGTGTAGCGGATGGAGAGTGAGGCTTTGTCGAGCGAAAAAGCGATTTCCTCGGTTCGCGACGGGGTCCGCCTCGACAGCACGAGCGCGTTGTTTTCGACGCGGTGGGTGTTGTAGAGAGTGTACCATTCGTAGGAGGGCAGGCGGTCGGTCGGGCGCAGGCCGAGCGCGCGGGTTTTCACGTCTCGCACCGGCTCGCGCGCGGTCCACATCCACTCGAACGCGTTGTCTTTCAGGAAGGTGCTCGTCGTGAACGCGGTCATGCCGACGACGTCGTTGGTTTCTATCGGTGCGTACATCCGGGACTCCGTGCGCCAGTCCGGGTGTTGGAAACATTTCTCTCCGCGATACGTGTAGGAATCGAGGTAGTAGCCGTTGAATCTCGCGGGCGCTTTTTTCGTCGCGGAAGAGAGATCGACGAATTTGAATTTCAGGGAGATCAGCCCGTTTCCGTATGTCAGTTCGTCGCCCGGGGAGTCCGCGCCGTCGCGGTCGTTGTCCGAGAAGATCAGCTTCGTCGGGGAGGGGGCGGAGGCGGCGTTCGCCGCGGGAGAGCAGCAAACGACCGTGAGCAGAAGAATGAGACAGGCGATCGGGATAAACTCAGATTTTAATGGGAATCGGGGGACTCTCATGGATGCCTCCTTGGGGGCGTTTTCCGGCGACTTCGAACCACGCGAATGACGACGATGAACTCTTTCCGTTTGCTTCGGATGAAAAGAACAACCGGGAATCCCTCGGCTCGTCGCTCTCACGGGTGGATCAGAAATTGAAATTCATTCCGAGCGAGTAGGCTTTGGGACTGATGAAATAAGCGTCGGAGCCGATATAGTATTTCCAGTCGTGAACGAGGTAGGCGGCTTCGAGGTTCATGTCCTTATCGAGCAGATGCCGCACTCCGATCGCCTTCATGTTATGGTCTTCGGCGACCTTCATGTATTCGGCGTAGAATTTCCACAGGTCCGAAGAAACGAATTCAAGGCCGTACCCGTAAACTTCGTAGTGGTGGCTCAGAAGGTAGTCTTCGTGGGAGGATTTATTCCTTCCGTAGAAGCCGTGCAGATACGCGTTGTCGGAAATCTTGGTGTCCGCGGCGAGCCCGTAAACGATGGTCTTCGTGCTGTTGGCGTATTCGTCTCGGTCTTTTTTCCACGTCACTATCGCCGAAATGTCGAAATCGGCGACGTAGTCGCGTACTTTCTTATTTTCGGCTTTACCGGTCGTGTCCGTATAATTTGCTCTCGAAAATCTGTATTTGAGCGAGAAGCCGCTTGTTTTCGAACGGGCGATGTACATCGACGCGGTGGAATAGTAATCGTAGGCGTCCGAGTCGGAAGTCCTGTCCGAAAACACCGCGGCCTCCATGTTTTCAGAAAGGCCGTAGCTGAAGTTCGCGCTGTTAGACGAGGAGCCGAAGTGGTAGTAGGCGTCGTTCAGGAAATAAGTGTCTGACAATCTGTAGTACGACCATCCGAGGCGCGCGTGGTTGACGATGCCCGTGGTTGCGCTCGGGACGAGGAAAAGCCCTGTCAGTCCGTTTATCATGGAGTTACCGGCGATCCTCGCCTCCGGGGGCAGGTCGGCGTATTTGATCGGGCTTTTTTGCGGAACCGTCTTTTCTTCCTTCGGCTTCTTATTCGATTCCGAACTTGTGTTCCTGCTTTTTTCGGCGACCACCGGTTCCTTTTCGGTTTCCTTCTTGGCGGGCGCGCGGGACGTTCTCGATGAAGTCTGCGCGGATGTAGTGGGCTCTGCTGTTGTGGATGTCTTGGATTCGGATTCCACCTCCACCGCTCTCGAACGGCGGCGTGAGGATTCTTTCGCAGCGCTTGTGGCGGCGGGTTTCTTTTCTTCCGTTTTCTTTTCGGGTGTTTCTTCTGTTTTTTTAGATGAGGCCGCGGTGGTCGCGGTCTCCGTCATGGGGGCCGCGCCGCTCGAAAAATCGTAAACCTGTCCTTCCGCCGGGTTCTTCTGGAAAGATGTTATTCTTCCGATCGAATATACGGCGTCAACTTCTATCAGTTCGATCTGTGCGACTGTTGCGCCGTTTTCTGAGAGCGTGAGGGTGTCTCCCACAGCCAAGCCGTAGTTCGCGCCCCGGTAGAACATCACTCTGCCGTCGTCGAACACGACGTTCAGCCTTTCCTTGAATGCGTCCGCGGCCGTCGCGCGGGCTGGAAAGATGAAAATTGCGCTTACTGCCGCGAACATAACGACGGCGATCATTGCTGTTAGCTTCCCGGTCCTTTTCGTCATTGCGACCTCTTTCCGTTCGGAATGTCCGGCGCTCGTGGTCATTGAATAGCAAAAAACCGCGCGCGTCGCCATTTAATAATGATAATTCTTAATCAGTGTAGTTGTCCCGCCCTTGCCGTGTCAAGAATCTAAAGGCATATCTGTTTTCGTGTCGGCGAGCGGCGGGGCGGAGCGGGGCGCCGTACGTTCGGGCGGTTTCCCGGGCGTTGCCCGCTCATGGATAGTGTGCTATATTTTTGTGAATTCGACCGGCGCGCACGAAAGCCGGTGACAATGCTACGGAGAAACGGCGAAAATGGCTGGAGAAGAACAGGCGGTTGATATACAGGAATTCGCACGGCTCGACCTGCGGGTCGGAACCATAATCGAATCGGCGGCAGTGGAAGGATCGGACAAACTCGTCATGCTCAAGGTTGACATCGGGAGCGAAATCCGAACCGTGGTGGCCGGCATCAGGGCTTCTAACCCGCCCGAGTCATTGCCCGGAAAGAAAGTCGTCCTGCTCGCCAATCTTAAAAAGGCGAAGATAAGAGGAATTGAAAGCAACGGAATGATACTCGCGGCGGATGGGCCCGACGGAATATCCGTGATCAGCCCCGGCGCCGGGGTTGAGAACGGCGTGCGTGTGAGGTGAAAACGCGTGCGGCGGCAGCAACGACGCGCGCGGCGACGATGGAAGAAAACTTCATCATAAAAAAGATTCAGCAGCAACTCGAAACCGTTTCGGATGAATTCGAGGCCGCGAAAACCGAACTCGAGTCCATCGTGAACAACTTCATTTCGGACATCAACCGCAACCTGAAAAGATATTTCATCGACAACGTGAAAAGAGAGATGCGCAGGTCTCCCGCCGCCGCGGAACAAATGGACGGCCGCGAATTCGACGAGTTCCGCGACGAACTCAACGCCGCGCTCGAACCCGAAGTTGCGCGCATTGTCACGCTGCTCGACTCAGACCCGACGTGGTACGACGACGAAACGTTTTTCCTCGACATGAATTCGAGAATCTGGAAAACGGTGAAATCCATCGAGGAAGCCGGGAACGCCGTCCTGAAAAAACACAACCTTTTAACGGTCAATATGAAGAACTGGTCGTGGCTTTCCGCGGAGACGGACGCCTTGATCACAATGCGGTTCTCCGCGGCGAAAAAAGAGTTCTCGGACAAACGCAAGCAACTAACGTACCTTCAGAACAGGTATGTGGAGGAAACGCGTCTCGCAAGTGTGTTTCACCGGCTTGAGAATCTTTAAAGCGCCGCCGGCTCGACTTTTTCCTTGTTTTTTTCATCAACTTACCGACGGGAAACCTATCATAGATGTCAAAGCACCTTCGCCTCGCCCGGCTCATAGAATTGATGGGCGTCATCAAATTTCACCCCGAGTGGGGGCCGAAACGCCTCGCGGAATATTTTGAAATCTCCGAAAAACGACTTTACGACGATCTGAACGAACTCAACGCGGCGAACATCCCCATCGTCTATAACGGGAAAGGCTATTCATTTCTCCAGCCGATCACGTTGCCGCCCGTGCAGTTCACGAGCGAAGAGGCGCTCGCCCTTTTGGCGGGCAGCTCTGTGCTCGAAAGGCAGAAAGACCCCGCCTTCGCGGCGGCGTCCCGAGGCGCGGTGCGGAAAATCATAGGCAGGCTCCCGGAGGAAATGCGATCCGCACTCACAGCTCTCGACAACAGGCTCCGAGCGGACACCCCGGCGGCCGCGGAAACAAGAAGCTCTCTCTCCACTCTCAATAGGGCGATCATGGACCGCCGCTCGGTAAGGTTCGATTACTACACCTACAGCCGCAACCGCACAGGCTCGCGCGAAGCCGACCCATACGGCGTCATCTATCGGGGCAACGCGTGGTATCTCATCGCTTTCTGCCACAACCGAGGCGAAGTCCGCACCTTCCGCGTGAACAGGATCCGCGGGCTCGCCGTCTCGAAGAACACGTTCGTTTACCCCGAAAACTTCTCGATTCACGAATACGTCGCCGACTGTTGGGGCGTTTTTCAGGGAGAGGAAACCGACGTGGTTATAAACTTTTCCCCGAAGCTCGCGCCGCTCATCGAAGAGATCGAATGGCGGCCCGATCAGAAAATAGAGCGCCGTCCCGACGGAGGAATCACCTTCTCCATCCGCGCCAAAGGCCTTCTCGAAATCCGGCGCTGGGTGCTCAGTTGGGGCGAAGGCGTCGAAGTCGTTCGCCCACCCGAACTTAGAGAAGACGTCGCCCGCCACGCCGCCGCCATCGCGCGCGCAAACTCGCGCTCCCGGCGGCCCAAGGGGAAAATTTGAAAAGTTTCCCCTTGGGAATCCTCTTCAAACTTTTCGCTCGCGCAATTCCGGAACAGAACCGGAA
>JAKLIR010000156.1 GCA_022709505.1 bacterium
GAAGGTATACAATGGTTTCTGGAGAGTAAAAACCACATTTTTACTCTCCTTTTCACCTACGGTTATACTTGACGTCTTTACCGGCCCGGTCAGTGTTGTGATAGTGTGGGACATGTCTGCGGGATTGGTCGGCGGAGTGTAACTCGGATTGCCTCCCATGTAGTCAAACGGACTTGTGGTGTCGTAATAGGCGGGGGTCGGCGCGGCGCTCGTCATCTCAGTCGTTTCTTCAGTCCTCGAAACCTGCCCCTGAAGACCGAAGGATACACCTCCGGCCGCCTTTGCCTCACCCACTTTGTGCCGGGACACCGCGACCCCCTGCCGCGCTTCCGCTATCTCCTTGTTGTTTTCCATCGCGACGTTGATTGCCTCGTTCAGGGAAAGAACATCTCCGGAAGTCAGGGTACTCTCCCCCGCTGCGACATGAACACCTGCCGTGAATGCAATAATCAGAATCACTCCAATTAACTTTGACATCCGCATACGTTATGTCCCTCCCTGTGTCGGTTGTTGTTTTTTATCACTTGATGGATTCGCTGCTATGAAATCCATAGACATTATTTTTTCGCTTTGTTTTTTGCGGCCCTTTGCATTGACGGTATCCTCCGATTCCAATTAAAACGCTTGCCCGCGGATTCCTGGCGGGTCAATCGATATTGAGCTTTTCAAACATCCTCACGATGACATTATTTTCATATTCAAGATACTTCTTGAGGTCTTCCACATTCGGGTAATTCATTAATCTCTTAATGCCGGTAAGCGTGTATCTGGGCACGGCGGCAAAATGTTCAGCGCGTTTTAATGCGGCATCATCGAGTTCAGAGATTGGAACAACCTCATCGACAAGCCCCATGTCCAGGGCTTCTTTAGCGGTGATGTCATCCCCTGAAAGGAGTATCTCGTATGCCTTCTTTTTCCCCACAATCTGTGACAGGAAGAAAGTGGCTCCGCCTTTAGGAATCACGCCGTTACGAAAATATTCTTTCTGTATCACGGTGTTATCGGCCACGATTCTGTAATCGCACGCCATGCTGAGATTAAGAAATTGAGCTACGATATTACCGCTGTCCACGGAAATAACGAACTTGTTCTGTGAAAATACTTCCATAATGAATTGGCTGTAAAAATTAAGCATTCTGTGTATTTGGTGTTTTTCTTTTGCTTGAGAAGCGTATTTAATAAATTCAGAATATTCCCGACTATCCTTTGTTTCTGAGGACCTTTTTATTACTATGACTTTTAACTTGTTATCATCGCTGCACTCCTTGAATGTTTTTCCGATGTGCTCCATATCGCAGAGTCCAGCAGCGTTGAACAACGCCTTTCCTTTGAATGTGAAGATCGCTATCTGATCCTGCGTCTCGTAGGAAAAGGTGTCATAGACTCGTTTATCTTCCATTACAAATACCTCCTATAGTTTGTTCGTGTATTCTTAACGCTCAAAGAACCGGGGTGGGCTCCTTCGTTTTTTCCTTGATAATCGCATGAATTAAATTGTCCATGATAAACTTCGTTATATCGTCGAGCGATGCTTTCTGGTAAGGCAAATCACCGTAACCGAAATAAAATGTGCTTGTGTGATGAAACAATTCCGCCGCTATACGGGAATCCAGCTTCCTGAAACGTCCAGCCTTAATCCCGTCATCGAGTATTGAGCGCAGTAGCTCTATCTGCCCATTCATCAACTCAGAAAGCCTCTTTTTACCATCAACGCTCAAATTTCTAATTTCATGCTGCATGACTTTGGCGGCGTTTCTGTATTTTTTAGCGAACTTCAATTGCACGAATATCGCTCTCTTCATGCGCTCCTCGGGATCATCTATTCCTGATATCGCCTTTCCGATTTCGCTTTTTACCATCAACATGCCCTCTTCCACCACAATTAAAAGGATTTCTTCTTTGTCCCGCACGTATTCATACAGAGTGCCTTTTGCGAGTCCTGCGGCGTCTGCTATTTCCTGCGTAGTGGCGGAATGGTATCCCTTTTTCGCAAAGACCTTCACCGCGCCTTCGAAAATCTGCTTGCGTCTTTTGCTTCTTCTGGATTCCACAAAATCCGCACGCTTAGCCACATCCGTTCTCCTTTTCCTTTCGGGTCAAACCATAAAGAAACAAATGCGACAGGATTCTTTTGTATGTTTCGATATCGCCCGCGTGTCTTTGAATAAAATCCGAATGCGACCATAAAAAACACATGGCTATCAGAATGTCAGCCAGAATCATCGCGTCTTCTTCGGCAAAGCAGCCGCCGGGCAACACATCTTCGATACTATCCTTGATGACCTTAAGAAAATTCTCGACATATATTTTTTCTATTCGGGCGCGATCTTCAGTTTTGATGTGTTCTACTTCAACAGCCATGGTCTTGGCCAGCATTGAATGTTTTTGAATAAGGCTAAGTTGAATATCGATAATCCTTTGCAATTTTTGTTCCGGGGAATCTAATGAGGCGGAAACCTCTTCAATCTTTTCCGACAACAACGAGACACCTTCCTCGGCAATGAGGAGAACGAGGTCTTCTTTTTTTTTAATGTATTGATAAATGGTGCCCTTGCCCAAATCGGCTTCGTAAGCGATCTCCTTAATAGTCGCATTATGGAAACCTTTGTCCGCGATAACCTTGACGGCAGCCACAAAAATCTGCTTGCGGCGTTTTTTTACAGTGTCTGTTTTCGCGTCCATAATAACCCGACCAGTCAGTACAAACTATGTAATAGTACCAGTTCACATTCAGGCTGTCAATGACATAAACGGATTTTTTTTGGCCTAAGGAATGAGTATTTCGGCTTTTTGTCTTCGCGCACCGTTTTTATCATCTGGGGAATGGTGAGCTTCATATAGTTCTTGTGCAGCGTTCAAGTTTGGCCATCCTATTGATGGACGTTGATGATGCTCTCGCACTGGCCTCTTCAATTCGATAGGCAAAACCCTATGTGAAAACAAATTCACCCCAACACCCAGACGGGACCAGTATGAAATCGGGTTGCAGTCTATCTTTCGGGTATATGTAAACCCAAGCGGGGACAACCTTGCCGCCGTTAAGAATCTTCGTGTTTTTCTCAATTCTGATATAATGGCTTCGACCATCGCCGGGGCGATATCCTTCCAGCCTATCGAGGCGTTCGAGCGTTTTCGCGATGTCAGGAAACGTCATGACCTCGCCGAAGACTTGGCCGTCCGGCGCGTCAAACATCGCGGGAAAGCCCTGCGGGAGATGGTACAGCCGACCGGTCGTGACGGCGGGCTCAATGGTGAGGGCGTCGCTGCAGAAGCGTTCGTGGTTCGACATGCCCCGCTTCAAGGTTCCATAGACGAAAATATGTCGTATCCCCATGATGAATAGCTCCTCATTTTTCCTTTGAAATAAAGATCACACTGGCGGAAGTCCAACAGGTCGGCGATGTTGAACACCGACAGCGTGTACGGGGCGACTTCCAGCGGAATGACATCCTGACTTCCGCCGATGACCCGCGTAAGCGGCCATTCCTCGGAAGAGTAGAACACGGTCCGGAAGTCCTTGTGATACCACAGGGTTAGCGGCTTGTTGCCTTTAATGACCAGAACCGTATCAGTCGCCGATGTGCGCGTGAAAACGGCGGACATGCCGCCACGGACGTCACTGACGCAAGCCGTGAAGTCCTCGATGCTTTCCTTTTTATCCGCGAGCCGGAAGATGAACTCGCTGTCGGTCTCGGCGGTTCGCCGAAGCCTGTATCTTTTGAAAAGCCGGTCCGCGTTGAGAATCGTCCCGTTGTGTGTTCCGATGACCGCGCCAGCGCGGATCGGCTGGTTGTTCAGGCTGTTGGCCTCCGTCCCGCGCGTCTTCCAGCGGGTGTGTCCGAGTATGCAGGTTGTCCCGTTATCGAGCCGCCCCATGATCTCGGCATATTTATCTTCCAAGACCAGCTTCGCCGCGGGGCCCGGACGCTTGCAAAGCGAGTACGTGCCGTCGCGCCGAATCATCGCGAGTCCAGCGGCGTCTTTACCGCGCGCCTGATTGAGTAACAGCAGTTCGGTAAAGACACGACCGATTTCTTCGAGTTCCGTTTTCCGGCGTCGCTTCGTCTGGAGGATTACTCCCGTCAAACCACACATCTTGATTCACCTCTCATAAATTTATCCGGTCGCACTCGTCGCCTATCCAGACTTTCGCATGGTCCAGCCGTTTCATGAGCGCGGCGGCTTCCTGCATGCTCTTGCCGTCGTAGTTGCGTATCTCTACCGTTCCGCCAGCGGTTTTGTAGAGGAATTCCAGCGCCTTGTATGCCTCCCAGAATTTCGCTTCCGGAGCGTCGTTCATGTAGAGAATGTTCTGTTTGTTCGTCACCGTCCTGTCCGGACCCGGCGTCCCCGCATAGATGACCGACGTGATATTCCTGTTCGCCAGCCGCTTCGACATGATGCGTCGGACATGGTTCCATTTCGGAAGCGAAAAATCCACGATCATGAAGAGCGACTCGCCCTTGGACTCGTCAATCGTGATTATCGGGTTCAAATTCCGCTGTAGGTTCTGAAGGTTGTGCGGCGCGTTCCGCTTTTTCTTATTCGACATTCCGTTCTCCTTCCGCTTTGTTTTCCGGCCCGGCGATTCCGGCTTTCTCCTTCATGAAATTGATCCACGCAGCCCTCTTCATGCCCATGGCCTTGCGGACGTCCGCTTTGGTCAGGACGCGAAGACGCCGGAACTGCCCCATGACCGCATAGCAGTTCTCGTCCTCGATGAACCGGGCGATTTTTTCGATGGGATCGTCATCCATGCCTATACCTCCCGCGCGAGACCGCGCTCGATCAACTCGGAAACGAGCGACCGCGCCAGTTCCTCGTCCGTGTTTCCCTTCACCGTCAGTTCGACGTTCTCCACCATCTTCGCGTTGCGAAGCACCATGTCCACGTATTCGCGGATGGTCTTCACGTCCGAGAACATCGTGGAGCCTTTCATCTGTACGACGATTTTCATCGGCGAACCGGTGAATTTCTCGCCGTCCCGCAGTTCGATACGCATTGCAACCGCCTCCTTTCGCAATTTACGCCAACCCAATCGGATGTGACGCGCTATGGGCGCTCAGGTCGATCATTCCTTCGAGGAGATCGCCCGATTCAAAGCATCGCGGACAGACCGGTATGTCGACGACCTGTCCGCCATGCTCGAGCCGAATAAAAAACCCGCCGCGCTCGAACGGCTCGCGGCAATGGCCGCACGTGAATCTGTTGTTGTAAGGGTTCTTTCCGAACTTCACCCTGATTTTCATTCCGATGCCCTCCGTCACGCCGCCTGTTCGTTTGGTCGGCGTCCGTTCTTGAATGCGCTGTCTCCTTCGAGGTTTGCGAGCAGGTGTTGCCGCGCCGTCTTGAACTCGTCGCCGATAAGTCCCAGACCGAGCAGGAACACCCGGAAATCGTATTTGCTGCTGATGGGGTTCAGGTCGCGTTTGCGGCTGCTCGCCGCGTTGCTGTTGATGGCTTTCGCGCCGAGCGCGAGGCAAAACTGGATGTATGATTTGATTTTTCCGGCGTGGAGCGTTCCGTTGAAATACCGGAACTCAACCGTCCCGCGATACCACACGTTATGAAGGTTCAATCCTCGGTAGCGGGTCGAATCGTAATGCGTCGGGCTTTGATTCTGGTAGCCGTACCAGAGTTGGTTGAGTTCGTCTTTTGACTTCGGTTTCCGCTTTTCAATTTTCTTGATGAACTCGCCGTTTACCTTTTTCGCGTAAGAGGCGAGCCGCCGCTCGTTGACGTCGAGGGCTTTTACAATGAGGTCTTCCTGTTTGTTGACGATTTTTGCGAGGTTGACGAGGGCTTTCGCGGTGAAAGCGTCAGCGTCGAGGTGGACATGGACACCGCACTGGCTGCTCGTGTGCGCTCCGGCGGCGCGTACCGCCCGGACCACTTCCTGAAGCTGGTCCATGTCCCCGTAAACGAGTATCGGGCTTACGATTTCAGCCCGATACCTTGCATCTACGTTTGTGAGCGACCCGTCGGCGACCACTTTCCATTTCCGGCCGCTGGCGTCGGTGACTTCCCATGGGTCTTGATTTTGCGGCATTCCGACGTGCAGCACCGTGCCGCCGACCACCGATTGAATGGCCCGCGCAACCTTCTCGCGGGTCTGTCTTACCGTTTCGATCTCGATCCCGAATCTGATGTCTTTCAAATCCATGTTTTTCCGCCTCCGTTTCCGTAAAAAACCCTTTATCAATCAGGTTTTTTAATTCTACACACATGTTACGCCGGGGGCGGGTTAAGTCAAGCCAATTAATAAAGAATAATGTTAAAAAGATGAGTAAAACGTAGAATTGCAATCTTAATCGCCATTATAACCCACTTTTGCGTCTATGGAGCCTGAAACGGGTCTAAAACAACAAAAAAGGGAGCCGGAAACCCGCTCCGACTCCCGTTTGGAATATGTCCGTGTTTACGGCATGATTACAGCGTTTTCTTGATCCACTTCCCGGCCTTGTGCGACAGCTTGTTCAGAAGCCCGGACGGCTCGATTTTCACCGCGCCACCGGTGTCCACGGTCACACCGACACCGGGAATGAGTTTGTCGGTAAAAATCTGCGCTTTCTTGTCCTTGAGCGATATCGTGACCGCGTCGAGCACCTTGTCCACTTTCTTCTCCGACACGACGCCGGTGGCGAGAATGAGTTCTTTCGCGTGCGTGGAATCGATCTCGCCGGTGGCGAGCCGTTTGAGGGCGCTGTCGGCGGCGTGCGCCAGTTCCTCGCGATCCTTCTGATTGAGTTTGAACACGATGCCGAGAACGGCGATGATGACCGGCATCAGGGCGATGGCGATCTGGATGATCTGATCCGTAGTGAAATGCATGGGATACCTCCTGTTTTTTTCGGGCAGCGCCCGGATTTATGATTTCCGTGAACCCGCGACGGCGCGGGCTTTCGGTTTCTTCTGGTCGTGAAGCAGGTCGAGAATGTCACGATGATTCTCATGCTGGACGGCGTGGTCGTCCGCCATCTTTTTCTGGAACTCCGACAGCGTGGACGTCAACTCGGTCATAGACGTGGAATTCTGAACCACGAGTTCCTTGAGAGAGCAGAGGAACCGCTCGGTCAGTTCCTTTCTTTCCCTGCACACCTCGTCGAGCGAGGTGCTTTGTTTCGCCAGAACGGCGTCCTTGTCCGTGAGACGTTTCTCGAACGAACTGAGAAGCTGCGGAATCAGCCCCTTGAAAATACCGATCAGCGTCACCACAAGCGTGAGCAGGATGCCACCGAGCTGCACCAGCAGGTTGTTGTGGGCTTCCATTGTTTCAATCACCTCCTTCGGATGTCGGAACCGTGTAGTCTTCGCCCCACGAGGACGGCGGCTCCAGGATGATGACCGACTCGACAATGCGGTAGCTCTGCATGAGC
>JAKLIR010000157.1 GCA_022709505.1 bacterium
CTGCTTTCCACCCATGACAATCCAACCGGGCACGGGTATCAGGACTGCAAGCTGAACGGAAAGCGACTGTTATGCAACGGCGGTGGGTTCGTGGACCTGATCGACACGGCGACGTGGAAAGTCTTAAAGTCGATCGCCCCCGGATTCGCGCCCGGAGGCAACAACTTGACGCGTGAGGGCATGGATTTCAGGGACGGTCTTTTCTACTTCATGCCCGACGACGGCCCCGGTACGTTCATTTATATTTACAAATGATATCCCAGTTTTCGAATTTGATTCACGAGCGTCTCAAGTGGGCGCTTTTGTAAAAGCGCCCTTGAGCGGCCGGGTGCGGAGACCCGACCCTACATCAAAACGTAATACATTAAAAGGCCGCGGAGCGGCCTTGCATCGCGTTACGACGCGGAGCATCGTAACGAGGTAATGCTATGGTCTTTAATGGACGCCGTGCGGATATATTCAGGAAACGTCGTGACGAGGAAAAGTATTTAATGTAGACGCCGGGTCTCCGCACCCGGCCTCCGGCAAAAAAACAACAATGCGAGTTGCCGCTTTTCGAGACTTTTCAGTTGAAAATTTGATGTAATTAACCAACATTTTTGACCAATGTGAGTTGAAATCGAAAAAAGGGATGAGATACAAGACGCATCGAGCGAGAACGAGGGAGCATACTGTTTCGTATGTGACCGAGTTCGAATCGATGATGCAACGCAATGGATCGCCCTTTTTGCGATTTCACGGGATTTTTCACTGGAAAAATCCGGGTTAATCCTGAGAAAGAGTGCAGGAGGAAGAATTGCAGTCGCAGCGTACGACTCCCTTGTAGCGAGCCTTCTTGTCTCCGGTTGAAAGGGCGGAGGGGTTGAAACTGCGAATTATAAGGTTGTGGATTCTGGAAGTCGTGCTTCCTGAAGCCGGGAATTTGCTGTTTGAGAGTTCGACGGCCGGGGAAGAGTCTCCGGTTTTGTATATTACGCGGTAGGAGACGACGTTGCCTTTGTCTGAATCGTCTTTGCCGCAGTCGCCGAAGTTATACATGGCGCGGTCGAAAGCCGATTGAGGGAAAGAGAGATCGGGTCCGAGTCCTTCGCCGACGCCGTCGCCGGTGCCTGTTCCCGTACCTCCGCCCGTGCCTCCGCCCGTGCCTGAGCCTGAGCCGGGGCCGATGCCGCTGCCCTTGCCCGCGCCTATACCTGTTCCGGGGGTTTTACCGCCCGCTCCGGCCGCTCCGGCGCGTTCCTGTTTCCTTGTGCCGCCGTTCGCCGCCGCAACTTCGCCGGTCGTCGCGAGCGCGGGTTTGACCTTCTTGTCGTTCGGGTTTACGAGACCTTCGTCGTTCTGAGTGATAATTTCTTTGCTGTCGGCTTGCGGGGTCGATTCCACGACGTCCTCTGTGGTGGCGCCCGCCTTGGAAATACTGTCCGTACCTTGCTCGTCCACGCCGTTGGGAAGCCCGATTAGCGATACAGTCGCCGCGCCGGAGCCGGTTCCGCCGCCGCCGCCGCCGCCGCCCATGTGCGGACTCAGCAGCGGGTACAACAGCACCATCAGCAGCACGATCAGCCCGTGCGTGATTATCGATAGAGCGTATGATGAAATCTCGCGCCGAACCACGACACCGTGATCGTCCACATCTATTTTCACGGCTTTTTTCGCCACTTGCCGGACTTGCCTTTCCCCGGGGCCGTCCCCGTTATTTCGGTTGCGCCGCGGGCGGCGCTTCTTTCCGCTCCGTGCTCAAGTTGATGTTATGTATTCCCGCCGCTTCCACGCTGTCTATCACTTCCACCACACTCGCCACCGGCACTTCGCGGTCCGAGAATATCACCGCTCCTTCGAGCGTCGCGGGAGACATGCTCTTTAACTTTTCAGACAGCAGATCGAGCTGAATGGGCTCGTTATTGAGATAAATATTTCCTTCCTGCTGTATCGCGACGGTCACGACTTTCGAGGGCGGGGTGCTTTCCGAAGCGGATTTCGGTAGTTTCACCTGTATCGAATTCAGTACCATCTGCGGTGTGATTATCATGAAGATGATCAGCAGTACGAGAGATACGTCTATAAAGGGCACCATGTTTATTTCGTTCAGGAAAGGAGTGTCATCCGTGTTTTTTATCTGAGCCATAATATTCCCCGCTTAAATTTTTTCCTTTCATCCGCGAGATGCGGACTCACACAGGAGTTGGTTCGGGGTCAGTCCTTCGCGCGAGGTATGAGAAGTGCGGCGACGTGTTCGAGTTCGATGCTGAGCCTTCTCGCGCGTTTCAGGAAGAAATTGAAAGCGAATACCGCGGGGACGGCGACGAAGAGGCCGGCGGCGGTTGTCACGAGGGCTTCGGAGATGCCCGCCGCCACTACTGCCGGGCCGGCGCCCGCCACTTTCGAGATCGCGTGGAACGCGTGGATCACGCCGAGCACTGTGCCGAAAAGTCCCACGAACGGCGCGGTGTTCGCTATGGTGCCCAGCGCGGAAAGCCTCTGCTCGGCTTCCCACCTAAGCGCTTTTGCTTCTTCGCCCATGAGAGCAATCAGCGTCTCTTCCGGCTTGTCAAAGTAGCGCAAGCCCCTCATGATGAGTTTCCGGTGCGGCGTGCTCTTCGCCGACGCGTACGCCTCGATCTCCTTTATCCCTTTGCGCGGGTCTTCCATGAACTGGATCAGTTCCTTGAAGTTTTCGCTGTTTTTCAGCAGGAAAAGCGCCTGATTGATCATCAGCGCGAGAGAATAGATCGACATCAGCACCAGCACTACGAATGCCGGGTTAGTTATATAAAACATTATGTTCCCCATCTATACCCCTCCAAGAACATTAAAGTTATAGTTTTAAATATAATATCCTCAATTTTCATCAAAAGTGTACAAAAATTTAATTTTTTTTGCAATTGTTTACAAATCGTTTCGGATTTCACTAATTGTTTGCGATTTGACTGTGTCTTGAGCATCCGGCAGCTCAAGGGGGCGCTTTTGAAAAAGCGCCCCCTTGAGAATCCCCCGTGAAACTTTTACTTCCTCAATGCCGCGAAAACTGCACGGCATTGCTTTCACAGTTCGGCTGTAGCCCTGCCGGGCAGGGACCAATTTATTGAGAGCAATTCCGGTTTTCTTCCGGAATTGCGGAGCGAGAAGTTTTGAAAAGGGTACATAGGGAAAAACTTTTTCAAAAGTTTTTCCCTATGCCGCCGGCGGCTCTTCCTGATTCGGGTTGAACCGTTTATCGATAAAAGATATCATTACTATCACTTGTATATGACAGATGACACCGAGGTGTGGATATGGATTTCAAGAAAAAGATTCTTCTCTTGGCGGCAATGAGTTTGATGTGTCTCTTTGTGGCGGGCGCCGCGGCTGAGGCGGCTTCGAAGCCTGTCAGGATGCCGGACGGTGTTGTGATCCCCGCGGCGGGGGGAAAGCTGCGCGTGCAGGTTGTGACGGACGGCATAATCCGTGTTCGTTTCGCACCGGGAGGCGAATTTTCGACTCGGAAAAGCATTATCACGGTGGAGAAAAAGCGGTCGGCGCCGGCATGGCGGATGGAAGAGAATGCCGGCGGGATATCGATAATCACGAAGAGGCTGAGGGCGAAGATCGACCCCGGCGCGGGTGCTGTGACGTTTCTCGACGCGAAGGGCGGAGTGCTGCTTCGGGAGCGCGCCGACGGCGGCAGGGAAACAACTCCGGCGATCGTTCTCGATGAAAACACATACAACGTCAAACAGAGCTTCATCGTTTCGCCGGGCGAGGGATTGTATGGTCTCGGGCAGTATCAGGACGGTGTGATGAACTGGCGAGGGCATGATGTACTGATCGCGCAGTCGAACACGATATCGGTGGTTCCGTTTCTGTATTCGACGGGCGGCTATGGGATTCTGTGGGATAATTGTTCGCTATCGAAGTTCCACGACGGGGCGGATGGCATGAGCATGTGGTCGGAAGTTGCGGACGGGATAGACTATTATTTCGTTTACGGCCCGTCGGCGGACGGGGTGATTGCAAGCTACAGAGAGCTCACGGGCGGCGCTCCGATGTTCGCGAAATGGGCTTACGGCTATTTCCAGAGCAAGGAACGCTACGTCTCGCAGGACGAATTGATAAGCGTAGTGAAAGAGTACCGCGATCGCGGTCTTCCGCTCGACGTCATAGTGCAGGATTGGATGTATTGGGACAAATACGGCTGGAACGCGATGAAGTTCGACGAAAGGTATTTTCCCGATCCGGCGGGATTGATGAAGACCCTGCACGACAAGTACAACGCGCACATAATGATTTCGATCTGGCCCAAGTTCGGCGCGGAGACCGACGTTTTCAAAGACATGAAGTCACGCGGCTACCTCTTCGGCGTTCCGTCAGCCCCGGATCAGGGCACGTTCGACGCTTTCAATCCCGCCGCGCGCGCTCTTTATTGGAAATACGTGAACGACACCTTTTTCTCGAAGGGCATGGACGCTTGGTGGATGGACGCCACGGAGCCGGAGATCTCGTCCGCTAAGACGCAGGAATCGACTATGGCGCCGATATTCGAGGCGAGGAAATGCGCGCTCGGCACGACCGCCCGCTACCTCAACGCCTATTCGCTCATGGACACGAAGGGCGTCTATGAAAACCAGAGGAAAACGAGCGCCGCGAAGCGGGTGTTCATCCTGACGCGGTCCGGTTTCGCGGGGCAGCAGCGGAACGCCGCAGTAACTTGGTCCGGGGACATCGAAGCGGAGTGGGCCGTACTGAAGAACCAGATTCCGGCCGGGCTCAACTTCTCCATGGCGGGCGTGCCGTACTGGACGACCGACACCGGCGCGTTTCACGTCCGCTATGCCGGCGGCTGCAAGAACGACGAGTACAAGGAGCTTTACGTCCGCTGGTTCCAGTACAGCACGTTCTGCCCGATATTCCGTTCCCACGGCACGCACACGCCGCGCGAAATCTGGAGATTCGGCAACCCCGGAGATTGGGGCTACGACACGCTCGCTAAGTTCGATTCGCTCCGGTACAGGCTCATGCCATATATTTATTCGCTCGCGTGGAAAGTGACCAAGGAAGGCTACACAATGATGCGGGGCCTCCCGCTCGACTTCGGCGGAGACCCGGCAGTGCTCGGCGTCGCGGACCAGTTCATGTTCGGGCCGGCGTTCCTCGTGAATCCGATAACGCGACCCATGTACAACAAGGAAAAAGTCAACGCGATCGCGAAGATGTTCAAGGAATCGAAGTCCGAGGTGAAAGTGGACGTGGTGTCGGACTGGAAGGTGAAGAGCAGGAGCGTGTATCTGCCGCGCGCGGCGGGATGGTACGATTTCTGGACCGGGGAGAAGTACGCCGGCGGGCGCACGATGGACGTGCCGTCGCCGATAGACATGATGCCGCTCTACGTTCGCGCCGGTTCGATAGTTCCCATGGGGCCGAGCATCGAGTGGGCTACGCAGCAACCCGCGGACCCGATCGAGCTGCGGGTCTATCCGGGCGCGAACGCCGCGTTCTCTCTCTACGAGGACGAAAACGACAACTACAACTATGAAAAAGGCGCTTACGCGCTGATACCGATGAAGTGGAACGACGCGAAAAATATGTTGACGATCGGCAAACGGACGGGAAAGTTTCCGGGAATGCTCTCAAAGAGGACGTTCAACGTGATCATAGTGCGACGGGGCCGGGGCGTCGGCGGCGAGATTACCTCCTCGCCGGACCGCTCCATCCCATACGACGGACGTGAAGTGAACGTGAGCTTCAATAAATAACGGGTGTTTGCCTCCGGCGGCCCAAGGGAAACTTCGCCCCAAGGGGAAACTTTTGAAAAAGTTTCCCCTTGGGAATCCTCTTCAAAACTTCTCGCGTCGCAATTCCGGAAGAACACCTGAATTGCTTGCGTTTAGTTTATCTATAAATTTCGTCATCCCGGCGTCTTTCATTCGTCATTCCGGACGGAGATCCGGAATCCACGGGAGACATGGATGTCGGGGGCGGCCTTTCCGGGCAAGGTGGGAGCACGGCTGACGGCCGGGCGCGGAGCACCGGAACGAGAGATAAACCGGAATCCAAATGGCTAATCCGGGTTTATTTTGATCGAGGCTTTACAACGCGGATGAGTTCGTTTATTCTAACTACCATGAAGCGAAATGCTTTCCACTTTAGCCGCTAACCTACAACTGAATCCCTTTTGGATTTATATTTTTCGATTCAAAAAGTGAATTTCACTATGAGGAGGACGTATAAATGATAGGCAAAAAAGTGAGGATGGAAAGGCTTATACGGAGGGAAACCGGGAGGTCGGTGATAGTACCGATGGATCACGGTGTGTCGGTGGGGCCGATCGAAGGGCTTATCGACATGGGGAAGACCGTGAACGAGGTTGCGGAAGGCGGCGCGAACGCGGTTTTAGGGCATCTCGGGCTTCCGCTGCACGGGCATCGCGGCTATGGCAAGGACATCGGGCTGATCCTGCATCTCTCAGCGAGCACGTCGCTGAATTCGGACCCGAACGAGAAGGTGCTTGTGAGCACGGTGGAGCGCACGATCAAGATGGGAGCGGACGGGGTGTCGATCCATGTGAACCTTGGAGCGGAGACGGAAGGGCGGATGTTGCAGGATTTCGGGACGATCTCTCTATCGTGCATGGAGTGGGGGATGCCGTTGCTCGCGATGATGTATTGCCGCGGGGACAAGATTAAGAACCAGTACGACGTGAAGGTGGTGAAACACGCGGCGCGGGTGGCGGCTGAGCTCGGCGCGGACATGGTGAAGGTCAACTACACGGGAAGCCCGAAGTCGTTCGAGCAGGTTGTGAAGGGCTGCTCGATCCCGGTGTTGATCGCCGGCGGCGAGAGGATGGAGACAGACGAGGAAGTGCTCGAAATGGTTCGCGGCTCGGTGGATGCGGGCGGCTCGGGTGTTTCAATCGGGCGCAATGTCTTTCAGGCGAAGAGCCCGAAGAAGATGGTGCAGGCGATCTGCGCGATCGTTCACGAAGGCGCCAACGTGAAACAGGCCATGGGCATTCTGAAGTCCGATAAAAAGAAATAATCCCGATTTTCCGGGGCGAAAATACGGATCATCCGCAGCGGGCGCTCGATTGCGCGCGTTCGCTTCCGCGGATCATTTCAGAGCATTAATTATCGCCGTGTTTATCGAGTCGCATTGTTTCTGGTGGAAGTGCGAGCCGGGTTTCACATCGACGCCGAGAGTCATATACGGGTCTTCTTTCGATGTGAATTTTTTCCATTCGCCCATTCCTTCGATGGCCGGTTTTCCGGTTCGCGCGAAGGTGGACCACACGTTTATCATGAGCTCGGACACTTTCTTGTTGTCCGGGGAAGAGAAATTCATACCCATCATTGCGAAATTCGAGAAAATGAAAGGCAGCTCGGCTGAATGGAACGCGCCCCA
>JAKLIR010000158.1 GCA_022709505.1 bacterium
TAATCGCGCCCCACTGAACGAGAGCGGACGCGGCCGCCGTCCATTGCGCGACATCCGGCAGCACGGGCACGCCCACGCGCTCCAAGGCAGCGGACATCCGCGCCGTGTACGGCCCGCCCGCCGCGCAGCCAAGAATCGGTTTCCGGCTCTCGCGGTTCAGCGCTTCCATCCTCTCGACTATGCTCTCATCGAGCGGCGTGTCCTGAAACACGAAGAACGGCATTATGATGTCAACGTTGTCGTCATCCATCAACGCGCGTATCACGAACTCGTAATCCGCGGCCGAGGCGGAACCCGTTACGTCCACCGGATTTTCAACTATGTAGAAGAAACTGAAATGATCCCGCATCAGGGAGACCGAGGACCGTTCGAGACGGACGAGTTCGAGCCCTTTCGCCGGGAACAGATCGAGCGCGTTCACCATGGGCCCCGCGCCGTTTGAGAGCATCGCCGCTCGCGGGCCGGCCGCCGGCGGCTGCAACGCCAGCGCCTTGCTCGCCGCGTACAATTCGTGAAAACTATCCACGGCGACGATCCCGGCCTGCTTCAAAAGCCCTTCGTAAACTTTATAGCTCCCACCGTATGCCCCGGTGTGCGAGACCGACGCCTTCGCCGACGTCGCGTTACGCCCGGTCTTGAACACAACCACCGGTTTATCGTATTCCACGACCGCTTCGTGCGCGGCCGTAAGAAATTTTCTTCCCTTGGCAAGTCCCTCAATATAACTTGCAATCACTTTCGTCCGGGCGTCTCTCGCGAGATATGCGGTCAGGTCCCCCTCGTCCACATCCACTCTGTTGCCGTAGCTCACCATCTTGCTCACGCCGACCGTTTCCGCTAACTCGAGGAATCCGCAGCCCCACGTGCCGCTCTGCGTAATGAAAGACATCGGCCCCGCGGGAGGCCGCAGCAGCCTCTCCTGATGATGAAAAAACGAATCGAACCTGCTCTCGCCGTCGAATGCGCCTATGCAGTTCGGCCCAACGACCCTGATGTCGAGCTGTCTCGAAAGCGCCACTATTTCCTTCTCCACCGACTCGCGCTCGCCACCGAGTTCCTTCCCTCCGCCGGAAACTATCAGCATGTTGTGAGAGCCCATCGCCGCGATCTCTTTCATGAGACCCGGCACGAGCTTCAAGTCCACAACCATCACTACAAGCTCCGGCGCTTCAGGCAGAGATCCGAGCGACGGCCAGCATTTAACCCCAAGTATTTCCTCCCTGTTCGGATTTATCGGATATATCTTTCCCTTGAATTCATAATTGACGAGCGAATCGACGATCACGTTTCCGATTTTCCCCTCGCTCGCCGACGCGCCGACGACTGCCACGCTCGCGGGATTGAAAAAGCCATCGAGATGGTTAATCCTCGACTGCTCGAAACCGAGCGGATCATCCTTGACGCCCGCCGCGAGAACAAGTTTCGCATCCACGACCGTCGCCCCGCTCGGCGTCACTATCACCGGGTTGAAATCGACCGACTCGAATATCGGCGCAAACTCCTCGCCGAACTTCGCGAGAGCAACCGCCGTCTCCACCAGCGCTTCGATATTCGCCCGCGGCGCGCCGCGAAATCCTTCGAGCAGCGGCCTCCCTTTCAACTCCGAAATCATCGACTCGATGTCCTCGCGGGTCGCAGGCAGAGCCCTGAACACAACGTCCTTGAAAAGGTCCGTGAATATTCCGCCCACCCCGAGCATGATCGCCGGGCCGAAATGCGGATCATTCTGGAGCCCGATTATTATTTCGATTCCGGATTCCTCTTGTTTTTCGACAAGAACCCCCGCGAAGCCTGTGTCCGAGCCGGCTTCCGACGCCGCTCTGATCTGAGCAAACACCACGCGCGCTTCATCCGCTCCCTTGACCCCGAGCCGAACTCCGCCGAGCTCGGTCTTGTGAAGCACGCGGTCCGAGACAAGCTTCATAACAACCGGTCCCCCTGCGCCCGCGGCGAACTCCGCGGCTTCGTCCGGACTCGTCGCGAGAATCCCGTCCGGTACGGCGACACCGCGCGCGCGCAGCCATCCTTTCACCACCGGCTCGGGCGCGACCACCGCTCCCTTATTTTTCAGCCCGTTGAAAATGTCCACAACCGATTCCGCTCCGCTCATCCTCTCTCTCCCCCTTCACGGCCATCGGCGGCCGAGACGTTCTTCAGTATGTAATCCGACGACGCGGGAGGCACGAACACGCAGGCGATCTGAAGCGGTTCGTCACCCGTGTTCATCGTCTTGTGCTCGACTCCCGGAGGCGCGTACATGGCGACTCCCGGACGAAGCGCGAACTCTTCGCCGCCGAGCCATGCGCGGCCCGTCCCGCTGACGAAAATCATTAACTCACCGCTCGTTTCGTGCGAGTGAAAATCGGTGCAGCCCCCGTTCGGCGCCAGCGTGGAATACAGCAGTGTGAAGCCCTCGACGTCCGAGTGAGTCTCCGGGGCGAGCAGCACCTTCAGTTCTCTCTCGAAAGGTTTGGGGACTTTTGAGCCGGGCGTCTTGTCGATTTCAACGAAAGCCATGATATTCTCCGATCAGAAACGGTCTATTTCTATCTCCATGACGTCGCAGAGCGCGTCGAGTTTCGCAAGATCTCGGTCGAGATTATTCGTGGGCATGAAAGTGTAGTGGTTGCCGATCACGCCCCATGTCAGAAACTCCTCGGGGTCGTCGAGTTCCACCTGAAGGCAAAGCCTGCCGGGGATCGTCGTGCTGTCCGATTTAACGAAGCGCCCCGTCGCGACAACCATCTTATCGAGACGCCGTCCGGCGATCCGCGCGACGATCGCGTCCGCCGGTTCGATCTCGGGAAACGCCACGCCGAGCACGCCGACTTTGTAAAGGTTCATGAGAGTACCCGCTTCGATCGAAATCCGCTTCGGGCTCCGCGCGAGTTCCGCCGGCCCGCCGCAAGTTCCGGCGTACAGCACTCCCGTCTCGAGATCGATCTTCCACGGGTCCGCCATGCACGGGACAACTCCGAAAAGATGCCGGAATATCATCTGTTGCGCGGTCTGTATGACGTCGCTTTCGCAGCCGACCACGACAGAGCCGAGCGCGTGGCCCTTAAGGCATCCGCTCGCTCCGCAGCAGCCCATTATCCCGGTGTACCCTTCCGGATCCGGGCCGCCGTAGCAGTTCACCGCGATCCCGGTCAGCCCGAATTTCTCTTGAAGTTTTTCGAGCGCGAGCGACGCGCGGGCGGACATCTTTATCGATTTCAAGGACTTGGCGTCTCCCGCGATTCGCATCCCCTTCTTCCCAAATTCCCGAATGAGAGAAGCCGTTTCTGCATCAGTCACCTGTTTGAACGCGCGACCGAGGAGCGACATGTCTATCTCGACGTAAGACGGCCCGAGCCTGTTGGTCATGGTGTCCGGATGCCAGTTGCTCGCGGGCATGACATCGTAATAACATCCGCCGACGAGCCCGATCTTCTCGCGTTTCATCGCGAACGCCGTGTGCGCCGCACTCACGAAACAATCAAGTTGATCTTTCGTACCCCGCGAATCCGGATCGCCCCATATCGCCGAGACCCTCAAGGCCGGATTGTCCTCTTCTTCGTCGCGCAGGTAGCCGATGCCGGAACCGGCCGACGCCATGCTCCACCAAGGAGTCTCGGGAAAATACCAGACGCCGACCGGTCCGGGAAAACGCCCCAGAACCGCGGTCTGCCGGGCGGACGTCCCGGTGAACGTCACCCCGAGCAGCGCCGAATATCTCCCGGCGCACTCCAGCGCATTGGCCGAAATAACATCCGGATCGATATCGGGGCCGAACTCGCGAACACTCCATCCCATCTTTTTTATCGTCGCCTTCACGCGACCGTAAAAATCCCTCAGGCCCGGCACTGCCTCAAGCTTCCTCGGGTCGAGGATGTATTGAACCGCTATACTCGGTTTGTTGCTTACTTTCGGTAGCTTCGACATTTTCTTCCTCCGAATTCAATTCCGTGCGCGGCGGCGTTTCCCAAAGCGAACGCTCCGTCACCAAAGTTTTTCCTGCTTTTTCGATTTCTCATATTTTGCTCTTCGGTCTTTCAGATATGTCGGGATGGGCACGTCCCACCAGCCGACGGCCGGACTGCCCGAGTACGGATAATCCCTGTGCACCGTGATTTCTACAAGCGACGGGCGGCCCGATGTGAGCGCTTTCTTCAGAGCCGGCGCGATCCCTTTCAAACTCTCCACCTTCTGCGCGTGAAGACCGAACGCCTTCGCCGTCGCCGCGAAATCCGGCGAGTACGGCTTGCCGTCCGGCGTCGTGAAATCAACGGCGATCGCGCGATCCTTTCCGTAAGCGTCCATCTGAAGATCCTTGATCGCGAGCCAACCTTGATTGTTCACGACAACGAAAACCACCGGCGTTCCGAGTTCCATCGCGGTAGCCATCTCCTGCATGGTCATCATGAACTCGCCGTCGCCCGCCATGGCTACAACCTGCCTGCCGGGCTGTGCAAGCTTCACGCCTATCGCCGCCGGCACGGTGAAACCCATGGTTGAGAAACCGCCGGTCGTGATGCACGTGCCCGGCACGTAGAACGGAAACTCCTGAAGCATCTGTGCCTGCGTGTTGCCCGAAGACGTGACGAGAAACGCGTCCCTCGCCATCGCTCCGCGCATCTCTCTCAGCACCTGCGAAATGGTCGGATACTTCGTTTTCACCGACAAAAGTTTCTGTATATGTTTAGCCCATTTCGCATTTTCGATTCCTATTTCCTTGATGAACGCCGCGCTCCTGATCTCGCGTTTAGCGGCGATCTCCGAAAGGCCATTGACGATCTCTCCGAGAGCGGTCGAAGCGTCGGAGACTATACCGACTTCGGCAGGATAATTCTTGCCTATCTCATAAGGATCGATGTCGATGTGGATCAGTTTAGTGGGAGGAATGGAGAACGCCACTCCGGGCCGATAGGAACAAGCGGTTTCGTCCGCGAACCTGCAGCCCACGGCGACGATCACGTCCGCTGTTGACGTGAAGTGCAGCCCCACTGAAGTGCCTTTCGAGCCGGTGTGCCACGCATATAGAGGATGATCTTCCGGGAAAACGCCCTTGCCCTGCATGGTGGTGACCACAGCCGCGCCCTTCAGCTCGGCAAGTTCGAGAAGTTTCCTTTCAGCACCGGCCGACGCCACACCGCCGCCGGCGAGTATCACGGGCCTCCGCGCGGCCGCGAGAAGTTTCACCGCCCGCGCCGCCTCTCCGGAATCTGGATTCGATTTCCCCGCCGGAGCGGACAGCGCCGGCTTGGGAAGTGCGACGTCCGTCGAATCGCTCTGCACGTCCATGGGCAGAACGACGTTCACCGGCCCGCGCCGCCCGGTCATCATTATGTTGAAGGCGCGCTTCATGATCGATGGAACCTGCGCCACCGAATCCGCCTGCCACGAACGCTTCACGCAAGGCACGAGCACGCGATGAAAATCGTCGTCGCGCGAGCGCTCGATTTCCTGCAACAGACCCTTGCCCCGCATGTACGTCTGCGGCGACCCTGTGAGAATCATCACCGGCTTCGAATCCACGAACGCTGTCGCCGCTCCGATCGCGGTGTTGATCGCTCCGGGCCCGATGCTCGTGAACACCGCGAGCGGCTTTCCGCACGCGCGGTAGTAACCGTCCGCAATGTGCACCCCGCTCATCTCCTGCTTCATCTTGATAACTTTTATTCTGTCCCCTCGCCCGATGAACGCATCCGCAAGCCCGAGACACCCGTGCCCCGGAATGCCCATCACATACTCAACTCCCTGTGCAATGAGATATTCAGCAACGATTTCTCCGCCGGTAAGCCTCATATCGCCTCCTCGTTTCTTTTCCTTTTATATGCAGCGTCTTCGGACAAACTCGCACAACGCCGTCCGAACCCCAATCTCAACTCGATTTCAAAACAGCCCCCGCTTTTCGAGAAGCGCTCCGATCTCCCGCGCGCAACTCAACACCGCGCGGTCGTGATCCACGCCCTCCGCGAACACTCTTCCGAACGGACCGGAAATGCCGATCGCCGCGACCACCTGCCCGGAACGCCCCTTGACGGGCGACGCCATGCACCCCGTGCCCGGCGTTTGCTCCTCGCGGTCGAACGCCACTCCCAGCATTCGCACTTCCTGAAGTTCCTTTATCAATGAATCGACATCCCGCGCCGTCTTATCCGTGAGAGGCTTCAACTCCACGCCCGAATACATCCCGCGAATGATGTGGTCCGGAATCCCTGACAGAAGAGCCTTGCCGACTGCGGTGGAATATGCCGGCTGCGTGGCGCCCGTCTGGGTTTGCACCCTCAACTCGGTGTCCGGATATCTGTTCTCGAGAAAAAAAACTTCAAGCCCCCGAAGTTCGGCGATATGCGCCGTCTCGCCTGTTTCCGCCACGAGTTTCTCAAGCGCCGGCCTCGCCGCCGCGAGGACTTCTCCCGAGAGCATCAGATTCCGCGCCATCAGAAACGCCTTCGGCCCCGGCGAAAGATGGTTGCCGCCCTTCTCTTTCGTCAGATATCCGAGCGCCGTGAGCGTAGATGTAAGATGCGAGACAGTGCTCTTGTGAACACCAAGTTGCTTTGCTATATCGACTGAAGATGTGCGGCCGCCGCTGACAAGGATCATTTCCAGCACGTGCAGCCCTCTTTCGAGTGATTGTATCTGGACTGGCATTTCGCTTCCTTTGTTGTATTATTATCAACTAATTTATTGAAGCAATATTATCAATATTTTGAAATAATGTCAATTATAATAAGATAATTAAGATTTTAGACGCTTTTAAACCGAATCACATAATTTAATATGCTTAAACTTTTGAGCAGCGCGCCTTTCTCCACAACCTATTTGACCGCTCCTTTTTCCAAAGTTGTTTTTCATAACTCTGCGCCTTATCGCTCTTTTAAAGGATATTTAATATTGAGATATTCTTTCTGTGGACTTTTTAATTATTATTTGTCACATTAAAGAAACTGATGATGGATTTGAGACCGTATATTTACTCCAGCGCGCGGAAGAGACCTCATGCGACTCATGCGGTGGCGGCGTCGATTATCCTTCTTTTAATGATTACGTGCTCTTATTCTCCTGTTCATTCCGCCGATAAGAGCGGCGCGGCGGCAACCCCGAAAGAGGGCCGGAACAACAAAACGGCGCGCCGGCCGCAGAAACAGTATCGCCTCGCGCTGCCCGAGACTCAGATCGAGGTGGACTATTTCGACAACGAGATAGCATCTCTCGCGAACGTTCTGAATAAGGAAGCTAAAAATAAAGTTACGATCAAGGGAACGCGGTATCTCAAATACCGCAACTACGGCGCGTCCGGCAATTCATCGGAGTTCGAGCAGCGCGAAGGACTCTCGCAACAAGGCGGAAGGATCGAACAAGGAACGGACATGACA
>JAKLIR010000159.1 GCA_022709505.1 bacterium
TGCACTGGATTCGGCGCACTATTGACGAATCCGGGTTAAATCATATAGTTGCTTCTCGTCGATTACTTTTACGCCTAAAGCAATCGCCTTGTCTCTCTTTGAGCCGGGGTCGTCTCCACACAGGAGATAACTCGTATTCTTGGAAACACTCGACGTGACTTTTCCGCCCGCGGACTCGATCGCGCGTTTGATATCATCCCTCGGCCTCGACAATGTTCCGGTTATAACAAACGTCATGCCGCTAAGCTCACTCGAAACCGCACCGTCGGTCTGATGGAAATTCAAACCTGCGTCCCTCAGCTTTTTTATCACTTCCTTCGAATGTTCTTGAGAAAAGAACTCAACGAGGCTCGAAGCAACCGTCGGCCCTATGTCGGATATTTCGAGAAGACTTTTCTCGTCCGCTTCGGCAAGTGCATCGAGAGATGCGAATCTTTCAGCAAGTATTCGCGCGGTTCTGCTTCCCACATGCCGAATACCGAATGCGAATATCAATCGATCGAGAGATGCTTTTTTGCTCTTGTTTATGGATGCTATGACATTGTCCGCCGATTTTTCGGCCATTCTGTCGAGTTTCAGCAAATCTTCTTTCCTGATGGAATAGATGTCTCCATAGTCTTTCACAATCCCGCAACCCACGAGTTGATTTAAGAGGCTCGGTCCGACATTCTCGATATCCATAGCCTGTCTCGAACTGAAATGCGCGAGCCTCTCCCGCAATTGAGCCGGACAAAATGCGTTGGGACACCTCGCATCCACCTCTCCCTCATCCCTTATGACGGCCTCGCCGCACACAGGACACTTCACGGCGAATTCATACGGTTTCTCCTCCCCCGTTCTCACGTCCTTCAATACTTCCACGATCTGCGGTATTATCTCGCCCGCCTTCCTAACGATTACCGTATCCCCTTCCCTGACATCCAGTCGCTCGATCTCATCCCTGTTGTGGAGAGTAGCCCGTTTCACGGTAGTTCCTGACAACAGCACCGGCTCGAGATTCGCAACCGGAGTAAGCTTCCCGGTTCTCCCGACCTGTATCTCAATGCTCATCACTTTCGTTCTTTTCTGTTCGGGCGGATACTTGAAAGCTATCGCGTATCTCGGATGATGGCTCGTCACACCGAGCATCGTTTGCTGTGCGACACCATCCACCTTTATCACCATTCCGTCAGTTTCATAAATCAGCTCGCTTCTTTTTTCATTCCACAATTCAAGGTGTTTTATTAATGAATCCATATTATCGAAACGAGCCGCGTTGGGTTCGACGCGAAGCCCCATTTCCTTGATCCGTTGAAGGCATTCATAGTGGCTGCCCGGCATTCTGCTCATATCCGAGTATCTCAGCCAATACAGAAAAATGCTCATCGGCCGAGTCGCCGTTATTCTCGGATCGAGAAGTTTAAGTGAACCCGCAGTGGCGTTTCTCGGATTCGCCAACGGCTGCTCTCCGGACGCGACACGTTCCTCGTTCATTCGTTCGAAATCAGGACGCGGCATATAAACCTCGCCGCGGACTTCCACAATCTCGTTCTCTCCAAAATTACCATTAAGCTTCAATGGCACGGCTCTTATCGTTTTAATGTTCGCCGTAATGTCGTCTCCGACCCTCCCGTCGCCTCTGGTCGCGGCTCTCACGAGTACTCCGCCTTCATACAACAACGAAACGCTTACACCGTCAATTTTCAGTTCCGCGACGTAAACCGGGGCCTCGTCCCGCGGCAACGCTTTCCTCACCCTCGAATCGAATTCGAGAAGGTCGTCCACGCTATATGAATTATCGAGCGAAAGCATGGGAGTTTCATGTGTTACCTGTGAAAAACCTTCGAGCGGCGCACCGCCCACCCTCTGCGTGGGAGATTCGGACGCCGCATATTCCGGGTGCTCTCTTTCAAGCTTTTTCAACTTTGAAAAAAGTTCGTCATATTCAAAATCGGATATCACCGGCGCGGCTTCCAAATAATAGCGTCTGTTGTGCTCCTCAATTTCCGAACGCAGTTTTTCGATTTCTATTTTGGGGTCCACTCAACAACTCTCCATCTACGTCGCGAACATCTCCTCGACGTATTTCTTCTCTCTCTCGACCATACTCAGTCTTAAACGTTCGAGGTCCTGCTTATGGTTGCTGAAGCATAAAAAAGCACTTATCGACATGTCGAGCAAATCACTGTTCCTAACAAGAGGCTTCGGAACGAGCAGCACTATCTGATTGAGATTGAACCTCGTGTATTTGACGAACATCTCCACAAGTAGAAAACCATCCGCTGCACATTCGATCTGCCTTTTTCTCTGCAACGGATCCGAAACCTCACGGCAAAGTTCGAAATAATATGATCGCTCCATCCTCTCCGGCAACTCGCCTTTTTCGCATAAAGCTCTCACAAGCTCTTTATTAATCAATTCCGTCATGTCTTCGAGTTCTATTATCTCCAGCAGCGCCCGTATCGCGAGTTCCGGAATCAAGATACCGAGTATTCGGCTTTTCGCCGCTTTTCTATAAGCATTATTCCTCGAATGAAGCTTTCTTCTCTTTTCAGGCGGAGGGTAAATCATCTCGAAAAAAAATTCACGAAGGTCGTCAATGCCCTCAAAATCGGAATATGTTTCTTCGAGCCGTTCTCTCTGATACTTATAAATCAGCTCTTCGGCTATTCCATATTTATCTCTGGAAACGCTCTTGCTTTCCACAGATTCAGAGATATCCTTACCCATCAAAACCTCTTATCAATCTTATTGGATAATATTAACATGAAAAGTAAAGCGAAGGTGAGTCGTCATTCATATATTTAGTGGGTTTTCGAACTTAATCGAAGAGATTCTCAGGTCAGCTTTTTCTTTTGTAATCGCCGCTCTTCCCTCCGGATTTTTCATCGAGATAGACCGGACCTATGGTGATATCCTTTTGCACAGCCTTGCACATATCATAAATCGTAAGAGACGCCACGGCGGCGGCGGTGAGCGCTTCCATCTCAAGACCGGTTCTATCCATTCCCGTTACTTCCGCCTCGATCCTGATAACCGATTTTTTCATGTCCGTTTTGAAGTCGATGTTTATCGAACCCACCGATAGAGGATGGCAGAGAGGGATCAGTTCGGGAGTCTTTTTCGCCGCCTGAATCCCCGCAATCCTCGCCACCTGTATTACATCTCCCTTTGCTATGTTTCCCGAGGATATTTTCTTTAATGTTTCTTTTGACATGGAAACAAAAGCAACAGCCGAGGCTCGCCTCGAGGTGATGTTCTTATTCGTAACATCGACCATTCTCGCACGACCCTTTTCATCTATATGTGTGAGCATTGACATTTCCCTCAACTCTTACAAGCGTTCCTCAATATTTCCGCGGCTTGTTCAGGCGGCGTCGGATTGATATAGAAACCTGTCCCCCATTCGAATCCGGCTACGTGAGTGAGACGTGGAATAATTTCCATGTGCCAATGATAAAAGTAGTCCTTATCGGTGTTGCATGGAGCAGTGTGAATTATGTAATTATACGGGGGATATTCGAGCGCGGAATCGAGCCTTTTGATCGATTCTTGAAAACAGTCCGCCATGTCCGCTATCCGGGCATTTTCGAGCTCAGAAAACTTTGCTGAATGCTTTTTAGGGAGCAACCACATTTCAAAGGGAAATCTCGATGCGAAAGGAGCAAACGATATGAAATGTTCATTTTCAACGACGACACGTTGTTTGTAATACTTCTCTTCATCTATCATATCGCAGAAGACGCACCGGTCTTTGAACTCGAAGTAAGTGTGAGTCCCGTTGATCTCCTCACTGATTCTTTTCGGTACGGAAGGAGTAGCGATCAATTGCGAATGCGGGTGCGAAAGAGAAGCACCGGCGTCCTGACCGGCGTTCCTGAATATAAGTATGAACTTGAACCGCCCGTCTCTTTCGAGATCGACCATCCTCTCTCGGTACATCCAAATAAGCTCTATGACATTCTGCCTCGATAATTTTGATATCGTGCTATAGTGGTCCGGGGTTTCTATGAAAACTTCATGAGCGCCGATTCCGTTCATGGTATCGTAAATTCCACGCGCACGCTTATTCAAGTCGCCCTCTATTTCAAGGACGGGATATTTATTGGACACCACCCTCACTCTCCATCCCGGAGAATTAGGCGCGGAACCGGGCTCTCGAATCGATGTTATTTCAGGCGGTGTTTTATCTTCATTTCCCGGACAGAAGGCGCAGAAGCCGTTGGTCTTCTTCGGCTCGGCCGGATTGAAGTCCGTTGGCCTTTTCCCTCGTTCGGATGATATTATCACCCATCTTCCAAGAACAGGATCTCTTCTGAATTCCGACATCTTTACCTCTATTAATCGACAAACGGCTTTTAACCTATCGTCCCTCTATCGATATTATATAAGTTTTCCCGCAAAGCATCATAGCTATCGCGGAGGAGAAATATCTCTCAAAAATGATGCCGTGTCCTCCGGTTTTGACGTGCAAATATAAATACCCGAGGATAGCTCGAAGCCAACCGATGGAACAACCCTCGGAAGAATCTGCACGAACCAGTGGTACTTCTCCCTATGCCGGGTGTTTGTCGGGTTAGCCTGCAAAAGATAGTTATAATCCGGATCGCCTATACCGGAGTATATCCGATACAAAACGTCTCGCATCACCTGCGCAAGTTCTGTTATCTCCGCATCCGTGCATTCACCGAAAGATGCACAATGCCTCTTCGGGACAACCCACGTTTCGAAAGGCGTCTGTGATGCGAACGGCTCGAAGACTATAAACTTCTCGGTTTCAAACACGAGTCTCTCCGGCGACCTCAAAGTGGCTTCGACCGTATCGCAAACCACGCATTTACCATGTATTTCATAATATTCCTTTGCAACATTCAGGCGCAGTTGTATTCGCGTTGGAATGATCGGAGTCGCTATGAGTTGCGAATGAGGATGTTCGAGGGAAGCGCCGGCCTTGACCCCATAGTTCCTGAAAATATTTATCAGAAGTATCCTTTCATCTTCCTCGAGCTGGTTGTATCTATGCCTGTATGCGAAAAAAACCTTCTCCACCGCACGCCTGCTCATCGTTGCGATCGTCTGATCGTGCCTCGGACAATCGATGATCACATCGTGGATGCCGAAACCCCGCACTCCATTGAAAAAATTCGCTTCTTCAAACCAATCGGCCTCCACATCAGGAGACAATGCCGGATATTTGTTGGGGATTATTCTTACATCCCATCCTTGCTCATTGGGGCCGGAATCTGAAGACCTGTCCGCGTAAACCTCCGCGGGAGTCATTTTTTCGTTACCGGGACAAAAAGGACACGCTGGATTGATCCGAGGAGTGACGGGCTTTATCACGTCTCGATGAAAATCCTCGGGCCGGCTGGACCTTTCGGTTGCTATGATCACCCATTCTCCGGTGACCCTGTTCTGTCTTAGTTCAGACATCTAACCAGTCTTTCGCCAATCCGGAATCCGCCGTTTTGCAAGCATGGCTATCCGCTTCATGGCTCATATCGTGAAATTCCATGAAACCGGCCTATCATTGTTTATTTCGTTCCGAAATCAACTTTCGGGACTGCTTGCTCGCTCTTAGGAACTTCGAAGTACGGCTTCGGCTCATATCTGAAAATCGCCGCGAAGAACATCCCGGGGACTCTTTTAATGTACATATTGTACGCCCGAACGTTATCGTTATATCTCATCCTCTCGACCGCGATTCTGTTCTCCGTACCCGCAAGCTCGAATTGAAGTGTCGCGAACTGTTTGTCCGCTTTTAAGTCCGGGTATCTCTCCACAATCAACAGAAGTCTCGATAAAGCGCCCGAGAGTTCGTTGTTCGCGTTGATTTTGTCCTGCACGGTTTTCGCACCCGCGAGTTTCGATCTCGCATCGGCTATCCCCACGAATATGCTCTTTTCATGAGCCGCATAGCCTTTCACCGTGGCAACAATATTCGGGATCAAATCATTTCTTCTCTTCAATTGATTCTCGACTTGAGCCCATTGCGAGTCGATCTGTTCGTTCAAGACAACCATTTTATTCTTGGCGCCTATAAATATTCCGCCGATTATCAAAACCCCGATTATCAGCAATGCTCCACAACCGAGCAATATCTTCATTGCGGACCCTCTCATGTCATATCCTCCTTTATATATATCTATATTATTATCCAATTAATCAGTATTATTTTCACTTCGATAGCTCGCGTCAAAATGTTTATCCGCCGGCGCAACTTTGCTGATTACAAAAAAAGCCCCTTTTCAGGGGCTTTTTCGGGGATGTTCTTCTCTATGCCGATATTCTCTGCGATTGTTCCGAAATATTGTAAGCCACTTTCCACACGTCTCCCGCTCCGAGAGTTATCACGAGATCGTCTTTCGACGCCGTTCTCATGATATGAGTAGGAACGTCTTTAATATCCGGAATATATGTAACTCCCTGATGTCCGTATTTTCTCAATGTATTTGCGATGAGTTCTCCGTTAATCGTCGGGATCGGTTTTTCACCGGCGGAATAAACGTCCGTCACTATCACGATGTCTGAATTGAAAAAGCTTTTTCCGTATAGATCGAAGAAATACTGCGTGCGCGAATATCTGTGAGGCTGGAACACGGAAATGATCTTTCCGCTCTTGTGGATTTTCTTCGCCGCACTCAACGTCGCCATGATCTCGGTCGGGTGATGCGCGTAATCGTCAACGACAACCATATCGCCTTCCGATGAAACTATTTGAAATCTCCTCTTTGCTCCCTTGAACTCAAGAAGCGCGTCCGCCACCACATCGAGGTCGATTCCGAATTCGATCGCAAGCCCTATCGCCGCGAGAGAATTGTAAATATTGTGCGTACCCGGCACGTTCAGTCTGAACCAACCGACCTCAAGGCCTCTGTTAATAACAAGAAATTTCGACCCCACGCCGGAATATTCAATTTTTATGGCCTTTAACTGTGATCCGTTGTTCAAACCGTATGTGAGCTTCTTTCCATGATAAAATTCGGACACATGCTTTACGTTGTGATCGTCGGTGCAGAGTACTGCAAGCCCATCCTCCGGAAGCTTCGACAGGAACTTTCCGAACGTGCTCTTTATCTGGGATATGTCAGTGTAGTAATCCATGTGATCGGCTTCGATGTTCGTGATAATCGCGATGTGGGGGGAAAGCCTTACAAGAGACCCATCGCTCTCATCCGCTTCGGCAACCACGAACTCTCCCTTGCCAAGCCTTGCGTTGCTTCCGAACTGATCCACGACTCCTCCGATAATCAACGTCGGGTCATAGCCGGCTCTGTCGAGCATCAAGGATATCATGGACGTCGTCGTCGTCTTTCCGTGAGTTCCGGCAATAGCTATCCCCTTCCCTTCCTTCATAAGGAGAGCAAGGAGTTCTGAT
>JAKLIR010000016.1 GCA_022709505.1 bacterium
CGTGCCGTCCAAACGAAGTAGCGTGTATTCGATATCCTTTATCGCGCCTTCTCTAAGAGTTTTTTGTAGGTTCTCCCCAGCTCTTGCACGGTCCTCGGGGCTTATCAACTCGAACGCTGGTTTACCGATGAGGTCTTCCTTGCTCTTGCACCTGTTCATTATCCGCGACGCTTCGTTCAGGTCGATAATCACTCCATCAAGATCTGTCACCGTGATCCCGTCCGCAACAGAGTCGAACATGACGTTGTACCTCAGGCCCGAATCGTAGCTCCGCCCGCGACCTTTTTCTCGTGCTTCGTTTCCGCCGTCGCTCATCTTTCACCCCGGATAACATCGTGGATCTGGGGGCTTTCCCCCGGATCCATTCTTTCGGCCGTAATTATCCGCTATAAAATAAGAAATTCCCTTTGAAACTTCTATTCTATTATAAACATTGGGTTGTTCAAAGCTATTTCTTTTAATTTTTCAGCTCAATTCACGATCTGAATCAGCTTCCTTTTCGTTGGTTCGCATGGTATAAGTTGAAAAAAATGTTCACATCGTTAAAATTCGATATTCAGGGAAACCGAATCATAATTGTTGCTGAAAGGTAAAAACGAAATGCCGTTAACTATATTACATTCATTCGTCGGCGCAGCCACGGGAGTGTCGTTCTACCTGCTTGAAAGATCGCTGGCTGAAAAAGAAATCGATTCCGAAGCCCTCAAGAGAAGCGCTCTGATTGGGGGGATAGCGGGAGCGTTGCCGGACATACTCGAACCGCCTTTGCATCGCTGGCACAGAAGGTTTTTTCACAGCTACGCCGCATTCGCGGCGGCGGCGGTTGCATTCTCGGCATCCGATTCTTTCGAACAATTGGACGAAGAAGCGCGGCTCGCCATGCGCACGGCGATCGCCGCCTATTTGAGCCACCTCGCCCTCGACTCCCGTACGCCTATGAGTCTTCCCCTAATGCTCTGAAACCGGCGGCACGCGCCGAAACAAGCGCCCAGCCGTCCGATGAATAACGCTCTTTTTAACCCGGACATTGAAGTTATTCATATATTCTGCCGAAATTTAAATATTCGGTCCCGTTCCGCCATGCGGGAGAAATGCGGCGCGAGGCCGCCTGACGGTAAAACCATGAACTTCAGCGATGTGAACCTTACGAATCTCAGCGTCACGCTCAAAGACCTCGGCGCGACGCGCTCCGGCCTTATGGAACAAGGTGTTTACCGCGCGAAAGTCGTCGATTTTCAGGGCGGAAAACCCGTTCTCGAAATCGACGGCAGGACCGTGGTCGCCGAAAGCGATTCTCCTCTCGCCCTGAACAGCGAGATAGACCTCGCCGTCCGGGGATACGACAGTTCGGGAAAAGTTCAACTTCAGGTCGTGGCGAATCAGGAAT
This sequence comes from bacterium, assembly GCA_022709505.1. Lineage (GTDB taxonomy): Bacteria > UBP15 > UBA6099 > UBA6099 > UBA6099 > JAKLIR01. The sequence continues at coordinate 1,388 of JAKLIR010000016.1, forward strand.
TGAGCGTCGAATCCACTCCGGTGCAGCCTCTCACCGACTCCATGATCTCGTCCCGCCTCATGATGTTCGACCTTCCGGAAAATTCTTGCACTCTCGATTCCGCTAAGGCGCTCATCAAACTCGGCGTCCCGGTCACTAAACAAAACATGGAGGCAATGCTGAGTTCGCTGCCACAGAAGGCGGATCAGAAAACAATAGAGTTCGCGGCGTCTCTGCTGAAAGAGAACCTGCCGCTGACAAAAGAAACCCTGAAACTCGCGGCCCTCATATCGCGAGAACTCGAAACCCTTCCGGAGAACATGAAACAGGTGGCGCGCGCGGCCTCGGTAGCTTCAGACCCCGCTCTCGCCAGCCTCGCACCCCTGCAAGGAGACGATCCCGCCTCCATTCTCGAAGGCCTGCCGCCTTTCGTGAAAGCCTTTCTTTCATCAACCGAATCCCGCCTCGCGACTATGCTCGAACTAAACATCTCCCTGCCCGACGGCGCGGATTCAAAACTCTCTTTTACCGAAAATCTTTCTTCCATCCTTTCCCTTGCTTCCGAGCCGCCGGACGAATCCAGCGCCGCCGTGGAACGCGCAATCTCCAATCTCGCGGAAAACATCTCGTCTCAAAAATTTTCCGCTCGGGACGCGGAATTCCTCGACTCGATCCGAAACGATTTCACCCGCGCTATAAAAGCGGCGCTCGAACTTCCCTCCCAAGCGGAGAGAATCGCAGGCGCGCGCGACGCCGCCGCAAACGCTCTCGCCGCCACTCTCGAATACGCTTCAAGTCAGTTCTCTTCCGAATCTCCTTCCACGGCGGCAACCCAACAGCTCCCGTCCCTTTTTGACAACAACCTCGCACAGTTTCCAAAAGACATTCAAAACATTTTCGATATCCTTCAGAAAATATTCCCGGCCGAAACAACGACTTCAAAAAATGAAAATCCAGTCGCGCCGGCTGAAACATCTAACTCCACGGTTCTCTCAAAGGAACAAACCTTATCTCTCTTATCCTCCATTGCGCGTCTTTCGGTTTTCAAAATCGACGCAAAAGCGGCGCCGGAACTCGCCAATTTAATTTCTGATTCCATGAAATGGGCGGCTGAGACGATAAAAAACAACGATACTTCGGCCGCCTCCGAAAACACCTCCGCTACGCCCGCCAAAAGCCAAGAAGCGGTCGTGATCGAAACCAGATTGAAAGAACAACTGGAAAGCACGACGCTGCGACAGCAGATCGATGTGCTTGCAAGGCGGCTGGGAGAGCCGGGAGACCTGCGTCTTGCGCTCGCGCGCGCAGTACAAACCGGGACAGCGTCCGCGCAGACATCCACCGCGGCCATGGACCTCGCCCGCGCGCTTCAATCCGCCGGCTTCGCAAACCTCGCCCAACACACGGGCGCCGCGCCTCAGGTCAATTCCTACATCGCATTCTTCCCGATTCAAATCGGCGACAAGGTGGAGATCGGAAAGCTAAAAATCTATCACAGAGACGACGAACTGCGCGAACGGGGCAAAGGCCCCAAGCCGCTGAACCCGTTCGACGCGCGACTGACCCTGATTCTCGACACGGAATTCCTCGGTCTGACATCGGTCACTCTTCAAACTTACCCCAATAAGGGGATCAAATGCGACATCGAAACACAGGACGCGCGGAGGAAAAAGATCATCGACAAACACCTCGACGAGCTACGCGAAGCCCTTTCGAACACGGCTTATGAACAGAACACCATCGCATCGAGCGTGCGGCGAAGAAAATCCGTGGGCGCGGAAGGAGACGAATCCGGAGATTCGCCGGGCGCGGCCGCGGTGGACCTCAGAGTCTGACCCGAAGGGACTTTATGGGCGATTCAACCAAACACGATCCGGCAAAAGCAGCGGCGATCACTTATGACGTCGGAAAGGACGTCGCGCCGCGCGTCACCGCGAGCGGCAAAGGCATGATCGCCGAACGCATCATCGCACTCGCGCGCGAGCACGGCGTGCCTCTTCACGAAGACCCCACGCTCGTCGAAATGCTCGTCAAGCTCGACCTCGGCGACTCCATTCCTTATGAACTCTATCAGGCGGTCGCGGAAGTCCTCGCCTTCATCTACCGCATCGAACGCCGCGCGAAAGAAGGCCTGCTCTAACACGAGCCGCAACGCCGCTGATAGCCTCCGGCGGCCCAAGGGGATACTTTTGAAAAAGCTTCCCCTTGGGAATCCTCTTCAAAACTTTTCACGCTCGCAATTCCGAAAGAACACCGGAATTGCTTTTTCACATTTTTAGATAACAGGCATATCCGGCGCCTTACTTTCGTCATTCCGGACGCCGACTTTATACTCGTTCCGGTGCTCCGCGCCGGAATGCATGCATTGACCGCTCCGCGGTCAGAAAGTTTCACACTCGAAACAGTCTCGCTTGTCTTCCGTTACAACGCGGAGCATTGTAACGAGAAAAAGAGCCGCGAGACGCCCGCGCCCCCGGATGAAAGCTCTATGTCATAGAGCATCGTAACGAGAGAGAAATTTTTCCGAATGATGGAAAACAATTCCGGCGCTCTTCCGGAATTGTAACGGTGAAAAGTTTAGGAGGGATTCTTAAGGGAACCCTTCTCAAAGGGTTCCCTTAAGCGCATCGAGCGAGAACGAGGGAGCATACTTAGAGGTATGTGACCGAGTTCGAGTCGATGATGCAACGCCGCGAATCGCCGCTTTTTGCTATTTCTCCGCTTGCGCGAGCAGGTCGCTTCTGGAATAATTCAAATATGAAATTCGGGCGGTTCACACTTCTTCTCACCCTTGCAGTGGTCATCTGTTGCCACGCCGCGCGCGCGGCGGAGCCTAAAAACACCGAGGCGCGCCCGCGAGATCCAAAATCCGCAGTTGTGAAGAACATTGAAGAGTTCGTCTTCCTGAGAGCGAGCGAAACAGACGAAGGCGGGCTGTGGCTCTGGGTTGAGGGAGAACAGCAGAAGGAACTCGTTCGAGGAGTGGAAAGTTTCGTCGTGGCCGCGGACAAAACGACTGTGATTTACCAGACCCCGACGACCGCCGGCGCGGACTATCGTCCGTTCGCACTCGCCAAGGTCCACATCGACTCCGCCTTAGTTCAAACCCCGAGATCATTTCTGGATAAACCTCCGGCAAGCATGTCCGATCTGAACCCGGTGGTGTCCCCGACTGGAAATCTGATTGTCTTCACGCGCGTCAATCTGAAAAAATACGGTACCGGGGAATACGACGCCGGGCTTTGGCTGCTGCGGCTCGATAAGCCGCGAAGCAAAGCCCGCCTGCTCTGGACAAGTCCCGTGCGGCACCCCGAAGTGATCCACCGCGCGACTGTTTTCTCCCCGGACGGAAGCCTTCTCGCAATCCAGCGCACTCCCTTCACGGGCCGCGACATCGGCGACACGCTCATCATCAACGTCGCGGAGCGTAAAGTGCTGAAGACCTTCCGGCGAACCCGTATCGAGATGTGGCTGCCCGACGGCCGCCGCATGATCGCCAGCCGCATCGACCCCATGACCGGCCGCCGCATTCTTTACGCCGGCGCGGACAACGAGAAGGCATGGAAGCTTCTCACCCCGTCCGACACAAGCGACGGCGAGCCCGCGCTATCCCCGGACGGGAAGAAACTCGTCGTCCACACGCGCGGCGACTACGGCGGCTCCACCGGGCTCGCGCTCGTTGACATCGCCACCGGCGAACGCACCATGCTGACCGATTCCGGCGGCTCCCCTCAATGGTCCGCGGACGGGCGCGGCGTGTTCTTCCGCCGGCGCGGCGAAACCACCGATTGGTCGCCCGAAATCTGGCTGCTCGATCCCTTCGAACGCGCGAAGCCGCGGCTGCTCGTCAAAAATGCGGGCCGCTTCCGCCTCCTCGACGGCGCCCCCTCCTCTTGGGCCGATGAAGGCAATTTCTGAATCGATTCTTTGATCCCGAACGCCGGCGCCCACCCTGTGAAATTTCGCATCCCTAAAATGGATATTATTCTAAATTCGTCATTCAACCCGAAACCGGAGGTTTCCCATGCCGAATACGCCTCTTATTCCTTCTGAGAGAAGGTTCCGTATATGGATGTACATCAGCGCGTGGATGTACGCGCTCGCGGGGCTGTGTTTCCTTTTCGGAGGCGGGCTGATCGTCAGCTCGGTAAACACGCTCTCCTTGCGGTTTTTCCCGACGCTTCCGGTTTACCCCTTGCCCGGTCCGGCGCCCGAAGGTAAATTCTGGCTCGTGCTCAGCCTGAGCATGATGGCGATGATAACGTACATATCCCGCGCGGCGTACCTCGACCTCCGTCGCAACGGGCGTCTCGTGCCGATCCTGCTGCTTTCTAAATTCTGCTCGTCGATGTTCTACCTAATCTTCTTTGCAACATCCGGACAGCTCGTCCATCTGGTCGGCCTGCTCACCGACGGCCCCTTGTTCCTCATCACCTTCGCTCTGTGGATTCCGGCGTCGCCCGGCGACGAATACATCGACGGCGCCGAGGCGGACACGCTCGCCGCGATCGGCGAGGCGCTGTTCCCGCGCGGCGGCGCTTTCGAGGCCGGTTACGCGGACTTCCGGGAAGAGTGCATAGCGGACGCCCGCAAAATGTTCGCGGGGCAATACCCGTCAACTCGTATGGGAACCCGGATGATGATCCGGATATTCGATTTATCTCCCCTGTTCATGATGGCGAAACCCGTCTCGTTCCGCCGCCTGCCGCTCGAAAAGAGGCAGGCGCTTCTCAACCGCATCGAACATCACCGGTACTATCTTTTCCGCATGATGTTCTTCGGGATAAAGCTGTTCGCGACCGTGCCGTTCTTCAACCGGGACGAAGCGGCGCGCGCGGTGGGATTCAACCCCGAGGAGGCTGTCTGATGGAAACGATCAGATACAATTGCAAAGTTGTGGTTGTGGGGACCGGCGCGGGCGGCGCCGTCGCCGGGCATTCCTTCGCTTCCGCGGGCGTGGACACCATCCTCGTCGAGGAAGGCCGCCACTTCAAACCCGCGGACTATCCGCGCGTCTTCGACGGCTTCGTGAACATGTATCTCGGCTCAGGCTCGACCATAGCGTTCGGGAGACCTCCGATCTCGATAACGCTCGGCCGGGCGGTGGGCGGCACCACCATCATCAACTCCTCCACATGTTTCCGGCCGCCGCGTGAAAAAGTCGAATCGTGGGGCGGCCCGGGCTGGGACGAAATGCTCCCCTTCTTCGAGGAGGTGGAGCAGCGGATAAACGCTAAACCCGCGGACATCGAGTTGCTCGGCGGCAACTGGCGCATTCTCAAGCGGGGCTGCGACGCCCGAGGGATCGAACTCAAACCGCTCGTCCACAACATCCGCGACTGCGCGAAACGGGGCCGTTGCGCCTTCGGCTGCCCGGAAGGCGCGAAGCAGAGCACGGACGTAAGCTTCATCCCCGGCGCGGTCGAATCCGGCGCGCGGCTTCTGACGTCTCATTACGTTGACGGCGTGATAATCGAAAACGGGCGCGCGGCGGGCGTCGTCGGCAAACACGGCGACAACCGTTTTGAAATCCGCGCGGACTCGGTCGTGCTGTCCATGGGCGCGCTCAGGACTCCGACATTCCTCATGAAGCACAAGCTCGCGACTTCGTCCCGTAGAGTCGGGCGCGGTCTTCAGATACACCCCGCGGGCCGGGTCGTTGCGGAAATGGACGAGATCGTGGACGGCCACATCGGGATCTCGCAGGGCGCGTATATCGATCACTGGGCGGACCGCGGTGTGATGCTCGAAGGCATATTCCTCAACCCCGGGATCATGATGACGTCGCTCCCCGGCGTGGGCGCGGAACTGAAAAACCTCGCGGCCGCGTACAGGCGGCTCTCCGCCTTCGGCTCCATGGTCAGCGACACATCCAGCGGCAGGATGCTGCCCTCCCACTTCGGCGACCCCTTCACCGCTCTTTATCAGATCAACCGCAAGGACACCGGGAACCTCATTTTCGGAATCGCCCGCATAGCCGAAATCTATCTCGCCGCCGGCGCGAAACGCATTTTCACCGGCTTCCATCCGGTCCCCGTGGTTGACGACGAGAAAAGCCTGAAAAAACTCGAACAGGCCCGCTTCTCTCCGCGCGATCTCGAGATCATGGCTTTCCATCCGCTCGGGACCTGCCGCATGGGGGCGGACGCCCGCGCCTCCGTCGTGAACTTCGATCTCGAAACACACGATATCCCGCGGCTTTTCATCATGGACGCCTCGGTGATCCCATCCTCGCTCGGCGTCAACCCGCAGATAACTATCATGTCCCTCGCCATGCGCGCAGCGCGCCGCCTCGCGGCGAAACTGAAATCCTGAGACCCTTATTTGCACTCATTCCGGCGCTCCGCGCCGGAATGCATGGATGACCGCTCCGAGGTCACAAAATCGCACGCCCGCAATGCCGCAAATCGCCTCTTTTTCGCCGTCATTCCGGGCTGAGACCCGGAATCCACGGGGGATAGGATGTCAGGGGTGTCTTTCAGGGTGGGGCAAGGCGACTTCGCCGGACACGAAAGAAGGCCGCGAGCGGCCTTGCCGTGCGTTACGACGCGGAGCATCGTAACGAGGTGCGAATCCTGATTGCGGGAAGATTGTCCGCCTCGGACGTGCGGGTTCATCTCAGCAATTGAAGAACACTTTTGCGCCTGTGAATTAGCTTGGGCGAGAATCGTGTCGCCGGCCCGCGGAGCCGGGAACGGTTGTCATTCCTCTTCGAGGAACCGCTGCAGGTTCTTGCTGAAGCAGAACTGTTTCAGCTTGCGGAGCGCCTTGGCTTCGATCTGGCGGATACGCTCTCGGGTGACGCCGAACTCGTTGCCGACGACTTCGAGAGTGCGCGGGTGGCCGTCGATCAGCCCGAAGCGGAGTTCGAGCACCCGGCGTTCGCGGAAGCCTATCGTGCTGAGCATCTCGCGTATTTCCTCGCGGAGCGCGGAATACGACGCGCTCTCTTCGGTGCGCGGGTTGCGTTTGTCCTCGATGAAATCTATGAGGTGGCTGTCTTCGTCGTCGCCAACCGAGGTGTCGAGCGAGATCGGGACTTTCGAAATTTTTATCATTTCGCGGATTTTGCTCTCGGACATCTCGACCTTTTCCGAGAGTTCCGAGCCGGTGGCTTCGCGGCCGAGCTCCTGACTGAGCTGACGCGAGGTCTTTATGAGCCGCCGGATCGCGTCCGCCATGTGTATCGGTTTTCTTATCGTCGCGCCTTGATCGGCTATGCCCCGGATGATGCTCTGCCGGATCCACCACGTCGCGTACGTGCTGAACCGCGTCCCTTTCCGGTAGTCGAACTTCTCGACCGCCCGCATCAGCCCGAGGTTGCCCTCTTGGATGAGGTCGAGGAAAGACATATCGACGTGGCCGACGTATTTCTTCGCGATCGAAACCACGAGCCGTAGGTTCGCCTCGATCAGCTTCGCCTGCGCCTCTTCGTCGCACATCTCTATCCGTTTCGCGAGCTCGATCTCCTCCTCGTGCGTGAGCAGCGGCACACGCCCGACGTCCTTCATGTAAAGCTGAATCGAATCGTCGATCGGGGCCTCGCCCTCGCCGTGCGTTGCGCCGCCGCGAGGTCGTCGAAATCCTTGTCCTCATCGAGGTCCTCTCCCTGAACTATCGGCTCGCCGTTCTCGTCCAGAATCGTGATGCCGCGCTCGATGAAGCGCTCCATCACCTCTTCGATGTCCTTTTCCTCGAGCTCTTCGTCGAGACAAAGCACGTCGATGATGTCGTCGTACCGGATCGACCCTTTGATCTGCGCCTGCTTCAGCAGTCGGTCGATTTCCCTTTCCGCCATTTTCCCTACCTCTTCTCCCTAAATAAAGCCTTATTAATATAGGAACTAAATCTCACTTCGTCCGTAGTTTTTAAAAAATACCCTTCTTCAGAGTTTGCTATGTTATCATGTTTCAACGTTTGCGCACAATAGAAAGTTTAAAAAAACTTTGCTATACTTTATCCGATTCGCCGCCGCCGGAATTCCGGCGCGCGAATGACTCTACATATCAGCTCCTGTCCGCATAGCAGAAAGGAAACCGAAATGTTTTCGCCAACTATCTTCAGGCGCACATTCATACTATCCGCTTTTCTTCTGCTTTTTTTACATCTTCCGGCCTCGGCCCAAAATGAGCTTTTCGTAAATCCGATAGCGCCAACAAACATGGATCTCCTGACTGCCGATCTCGATAAATTCGGACTCCAGATCGAGGAACAATACACCGCATCCCCCGTTTTCAGGGCGAAACTCGCCGCGGTTCTGAAATCCGCAAAGGAAAGCTGCCCGCCTGACTTTACCGCCCTTCTCGAAGGCCTTTCGTCCATCTCGGCCGAAATAGACGCCGCCGCCCGCGAACTCGACTCCCTGCGGCCGGAACAAGCCGCGCTCGCGGAAAAGTACGCCTACGCCGAATCACGCGGCGCAACAGACACCGCATACGCCTCCGAAATCCTCGCCAAGCTCACCGAACTCAACGGTAAAATCTCGGACGCCGAATCAATTCAGTCTTCCATACACCCGCTCCGGTACGCGATGTTCAAAGCCTTGTTTGAGAAATATCTGGGCAAAAAATGCCCGCCGGACATGGTCTTCATCGACGGCACATATTGCATCGACCGCTTCGAATATCCGAATAAGAAAGGGAAAGTTCCGGCCGCCGGCGTAACCTTCGGCGAAGCGACTGCCGCGTGCGGTAAAATCGGCAAGCGCCTGTGCTCGGACGCCGAATGGCAACGCGCCTGCTCGGGGCCGCCCTGCCGCCCCAACAAAGCCATGATGACGCCCTACAGCCCCGCCGCCTGCAACTCGAGCCTCAACGTCATGTCCGACCGCCCTCTCAAACCGGCCGGCTCGGCCCCCTCCTGCTTTACCCCGGAAGGCTTGGCCGATATGTCCGGCAACGCGTGGGAATGGGTTAGCGACGACTATGCTCCGTTTTATAAAACCGCCGAAGGCGGCGGAACTCGCTCGGACCGCTTCCTCTCCTGTACAAACCGCGCTTGGGCGGACCCGGCGGCTTCGATCTCCTACTACGGCGCTCGCTGCTGCGCCGCGCCCGGCGCGAAAACTTCTTCCGCTCCGAATTCCGAAAAAGAAACCGCCGCTTCAACTCCACCCGGACCGCTGCCCATCCCCGGAGAAACCTCCGTGGCTCCAACCACAGCCACGACCGACGAGATTCCCGAACCGTCTCCCGTGACGGATACCGCTCCACTCCCGGAAATCGTTTCACCTGAAAACACTCCCGCGCCGGATGAGACTCCCGAAACCGAGAAATTAGCGGAACCGGAAAAACCAGCAGTCGCCGCAACGACCGAAGTCCCCGCCACGGCGACCACTTCCGTAGAAACATCTCAACAAAAACCTGCCTCAACAGAAAAGAATATCGCAAATCCGAAAAAGAAGGTTTCTCCCTCAAAAACAAAGAAAAAAAGAAGTATAAAGAAAAAAACAACCTCGTCTCGAACCGAATTTTCGGAAAAGAAAAAGAAATGAGCACCGAAGGCGCTGCGAAAAGTATTCTTATTGTTGAAATGAGCCGAAACCTCCACGAGGGGCCGGCCCGTAGCGCGATCCAGCTTATTCGAGACCTCGACCCGAAAAGATACTCGGCGGTTCCTGTTTTTTCTCTCGAACCCGCAGAACACGTTGCTCTTGAAAAAATCATCGGTGCACCCGTACGAAACATCCGGATGCCACGGCCGAAACTCAGCAGACATTTTTCCCAAATGACCGAGTTCGCTTCGCTAACGTCCTCGGCGGTATCGGCGCTCGCCGCCGAAGCAGCCGCGAGCGGCGCCTCAATAATTCATGCGAACTCGATCATCAACCTGCACGCGGCGCTCGCTTCCGGGAAAGCAAGGCTTCCGTTCATCGTCACGGTGCGCGAAATGCTGCCCGCCCGAACAGCGGACGCACTCTATACGCGATGGATATGCGGGCGCGCTTCGGCCGTGATCGCCGTCTCGCGAGCCGTGCGGGAAAATCTCATTCGCGCCGGGGCGGACGAGGCGAAAATCTCCATCGTCCGAAACGGGATCGACATCGTGGAAACGCCACCCGAAAAAAAGGAATCCCTGCGCCGCGAGTTCGGGGTGGAGCCCGGAGCGCCGACGATCGGAATCGTGGGCTCCATCAACAGCCTGAAAGGCCATCTTGTGCTCGTGAAAGCCTTGGACGAGATATTGAGGAAATACCCTCTCTTGAAACTGCTGATCGTCGGAGACGCGCAGGACGACTCGGCGGAATATCTCGAACAGGTGCGCGGGGACGTCCGCGCGGCCGGTTTCGAGGACAGGGTGGTCTTCACCGGACGGAGAGAGGACGCGCGCGACATAATCGCCGCGTTCGACGTATGCGTTCAGCCATCGACGCGCGACGATTCGCTGCCCCGCACGGTTCTCGAAGCTATGGCCGCCGGAATCCCGGTCGTAGCCTCGCGCATAGGCGGCATCCCCGAGATGGTCCACCACGAAAACACCGGCCTGCTCGTCACCCCCGGAGACGCCCGCGAACTCGCTTCAGCCGTCACCCGGCTGCTCGACAGCCCGGCAACCCGCCGCTCGATGGGCGAACTCGCACGGCAACGCGCCGCCACGGAGTTCAGCGCCTCCGCCCAAATCGCCAAAATTATGGATATCTACGATTCAGCCGTTACTGGAAACCGAAAACCGAAATTAACTTGATTTCGCAACCCATTCCGCTTATCCCACATTTTTCACCAATGTGGCAGGAGGATTAACATGAAAAAACAACTTGGAGTCCGAAACTGTATGTATCCGATGCCGACGGTGCTCGCCGGCTCGAACATCGACGGAAAGCCGAACTACTGCACGGTGGCGTATGTCGGCATTCTCGACAACTCAATCATTTCGATCAGTCTGTCAAAAACCCGCTATACCGGCGCCGGCATAAAGCAAAACGGAACGTTCAGCGTGAACTACCCGCCGACATCGCTCGTCGAGCGCGCGGACTGGTGCGGAATCGTTTCCGGAAGGAACGAGGACAAATCCGCTGTGTTCGAAAATTTTTACGGAACGCTGAAAACCGCGCCGATGATCCGCGAATGCCGGCTCAACATGGAATGCCGGCTCGAACGGATAATCGAGTTTCCGGGTCACGACGTTTTCGCGGGCGAGATAGTCGAAACTTGGTGCGATGAGGACTGTCTCTCCGGCGCCGGGGTTGACTTCGGGAAGATAGACCCGATGTTGTTCTCTTCCGGCGGAGAGCGCGGCTACTGGCGGCTCGGAGAGCGCTTCGCGGACCCGTTCAGCGCGGGCAAGAATTTCAAGCCATGAAACGATTCGCGATCACAACACTCGGCTGCAAGCTGAATCAGGCGGACTCCGAAGTAGTGCGCGAGGCCTTCGAGCGCGCGGGATACGCCATGGTCCCTTTTTCGGAGGAAGCGGACGTTTATGTGGTGAACACCTGCACGGTGACCGGGGCGACCGACCATCAATCGCGGCAGCTTCTCCGGCGCGCACTGCGGGAGAAGGAGAGGCGTCCGGGCGTGCGCGTGGTCGCGGCGGGCTGCTATCCTCAGGCGGACGCCGAGGGGCTGATCCGGATGGCGCCCGGACTCGATCTCGTGGTCGGCGCTCTCGATAGGGAAATGATCCCCACCCTGCTCGAATCGGCCGAACCCGGCAGCACGCGCTCATTCGTGCGCGACATCTCCGCGGAACGGGAATTCATGCCCACGCCGGTGGAGCGTTTCGCAGGGCGCACGCGCGCGTTCCTCCGCATTCAGGAAGGATGCAACCGGCGCTGCACGTATTGCATCGTGCCGACCGCGCGAGGGCGGGAAAGGAGCGCGCCGCCGGAAGCGGTTCTCTCTCAAGCCCGTGCGTTCATAGACGCCGGCGTAAAGGAAATCGTGGTGACCGGCGTGCACATCGGGCGCTACGGCGCGGGGCTCGCCGAGACCGGCTCTTTCGCCTCTCTCCTCACAAGCCTCGCGAGCATAGAGAACCTGCGTCGCATCAGGCTCAGTTCTCTCGACCCGGCGGAATTCACCGACGAGCTGTACGACGCTCTCGCGGGCGCGGGACGGGCTCTATGCCCGCATTTCCACATATCCATTCAAAGCGGCGACGATTCGATCATCCGCGCGATGGGCCGCTCAGGCGCCGCGGACGATGTGCGGAACACGGTCTCCCGCCTCCGGTCGATATACCCAGACGCCGCGGTCGGCGCGGACATCATAGTCGGCTTCCCCGGCGAAACGGACGAAAATTTCGAGAACACTTTCCGCCTCGCGGAGGAACTCCGGCTTTCACACATGCATGTTTTCCGCTACTCGCCGCGGCCGGGCACTCCCGCGGCGGGCTTCGATAATCAAACGCCGGAACATGTGAAAAAAGAACGCAGCGCGGCTCTGTTGAACCTCCGTGCGCGACTCGGGCGGGAATTCCGCGAGCATTTCATCGGCCGGAAGATGGAAGTGCTGTTCGAAACCCGCCGGTGCCGGGACACCGGCCTTCTAACCGGGCTGACAAGGAACTATATCCGGGTAACGGCCCACGGCCCGGACTCCCTCATGGGCGAAATCACGGACATCACCCCAACCGAATCGACCGCAACGGGCCTGACCTCGCCCGAATAACGGACGCGGAGCCCCCTTTATTTCAAAAAGCGAAATTACTTTTAATTTATTTCACGACATATATATAATGAATACATCGCGCCCGCGCCAAGCGCGTGAAGGCGCGGAGACAGTCCGTGAGAAACCACATGACAGGAGGGGCTGATGAGTAAAGTCAAAATAGGATTCGTACCCGCGAGCAGGGGTGTATTCAGTCAGGATTTAGCGGCTCAATCGCGAGCCGTGACAATAGAATCTTTGAAGAAGGCGGGCGTGGCGCCTGTCGTTCCGGACGAGAAACTTACTTCCCGCGGTCTGGTTCAGAGTTTCGAGGACGCGGCGAAGACGTCGGCTCTTTTCAGGAGCGAGGGAGTCGCGGGAGTGGTTATAGGAGCGGTTAATTTCGGGAACGAGCTGCCGGCGGCGGTCACCGCGGTGGAGGGCGCGCCGGGCGCGCCGATCCTGCTGTTCGGCTGCACGGAGGAAGGCGAGCTCACCTACAACGGGGCGCGGCGCGACTCGCTGTGCGGAACGCTCTCTATCGCTACGGCGCTCAGGCAAAGGCTCGCGAAATACTCTTTCCCGCAAGTGGCGAACTGCCCGCCGGACGACCCCGCGCTCATAGCTGAATTCAAAAAATTCGCATCGGTGTGCAAAACCGTTTCCGGAGTGCGCGGCTCGGTTTACGGCCAGATCGGCCCGCGGCCCGCGGAGTTCGAAACCTGCGCCTTCGACGAGCTTTCACTGCTGCGAAAGTTCGGAATCCGTACAGTGCCCATACCGCTCTCGGAAGTCTTCGGCCTCGCGACCTCGCTGGACAAACCGGAAGCGGTCGCGGAAACCGTGGCCTCCCTTAAAAAACTCTACGACGTCGAGGGGATTTCACAGGCGATTCTCGAAAGACTCGCCCGGCTCGACATCGTGCTTTGCGACCTGATCGACACCCACGGTTTCGCGGCCATGGCGCTCCAGTGCTGGAACAGCATACAACTCGACTACGGTGTGTCCGCCTGCTCGATCATGGCGCGCATAAACCAGTTGAAAAATATCCCGGTGGCTTGCGAAGTGGACATCATAGGCGCGCTCTCCATGCAGATGCTCGCCCTCGCTTCGGGCAACACGCCGATCCTCATGGATTGGAACAACAGGCATTTTAAAGAAAAGGACGTCTTCTCCGCGTGGCATTGCGGCGTGATCCCCGCCGGTATATGCGAGGGCGCTTGCAAGCTGCGCCCGAACAAGATTCAGGCCGACATACAAGGCTCCGCCGAAAAAGTCACCGGAGTTCTGGACGGGACGTTGAAAAGAGGGCCGGTCACCATGGCGAGAGTGACGGAAACGCCTGAAGGCGGATGGAAACTTCTCATAGTGGAAGGCGAGGCGGAACCGCACGCCGGGACTCCTCCCGGAGGAAACGCATGGGTGCGGGTCTCCGATTTCGACAAGCTCTACCGGGCTCTGCTGAGAGATTTTCCGCACCACGGCGCTCTCGTGCACGGACACGTCGGCGCGATCCTCGCGGACGCGGCGCATTTCCTCGGGCTCGAAGTTGTGGCGCCGCTGCCCGTGAAAGGGCTCGAATAAACACGGGTCCGGGTTCGCTCGTCTCATCGAATCTCCCGCGGCCGGGCAGCACCGGCGCGAAAAACCGGAGGTCGAATCTACAATGAAAATCCGAACTATCCTTTTGACGATCGCCGCGGCGCTCGTTCTCACGTTACACGCTCTCGCCGCCGCCCCGCCGGACAAAGGCGCTTTCTTCTCGGAGGCGCTCGGAACCGAGAAAAATTTCCGCATATACCTTCCCCCGGATTACGCCAAGAACACAAAGGCGCGGTACCCGGTCATCTACCTCCTACACGGCTATAACTTCGCGCGGAACAATCCGGACAGGCTTCTCCCCGAGGAGGAGGAAAATCACTGGATGTCGCAAGAGCTCGTGGCGCCGATCAGCAACTGCCTCTTCACCGCCAAGGGCGGCTACGACAAGCTCTCCGCCTGCCTCAACGCCAATAAAGTGGACCTCGCCGAGGGCGTCATCGCCGCCTTGAAGGAAGAGTACCCCGACCTCAAGTTCCCGCTCCCTCCGGCGATCATCGTTATGCCGGACGGCGATTCCAGCTTCTACATGAACCGCGCGGACGGCGCGAAACAGTGGCCTCCGCTCGACGGGCCCGAATTCTTCAATGGATTCCGCAAGGGCGGCTCCGGCCAGTATGAAACCTACGTCGCGTACGACCTCGTCAAATACATCGACTCGAAATACAGAACGATCGCGGACCGGGAACACCGGGGGATCGGCGGCTTCTCGATGGGAGGCATAGGCTCGATGAACCTCCTGCTCGGCCATCCGGACGTCTTCAAATCGGTGACCTCTCTCAGCTCGCCCTTCACCCTCACCGACATGTTGACCGACCCGTTCTCCCTCAGCTTCATGAAGGGAAGCGTCACGGACATCCCGACTGTCATGACCTACGATGCGAACCCGAACAAGGACTCGAAGATCGACAAAAAGTTCCTCATGGCGAACGACCCATACTATAGGCTGAAGAACCTCCAGCGCGACGACGTGGCGATCTACTTCGACGCCGGCGCGGGCGACACCTTCGCCGGGCGGAACAACTTCGAGACTTTTAGAAAATTTCAGGCCCTTCTGGATAAAAAAGGCTTGAAATCCTCGCCCGCGGCGCACGTCATCCCCGGGACCGAATTCAACGCGAAAGGGATGCACACCGGCCGCTACTGGCGCTCCCGCACAGGCGTCCTGATCGCGTTCCATCTCAAAGCCTTCGGGATGGTCAAATAAGACCCCGAGGGGCCGATCCGGGAACAAACTAACCGCCGCTGAAAGCCCGCGGCGCGGCCGAACGGAGCCTTTCATGGATTTTCAGCACGATATAATGAAACTTGTAGCTCCCTTCATGCGCTTCTATCACCGGTTGGATGTGAAAGGCGCGGAAAACATCCCCCCGCACGGAACCGGTTTCATCATAGCGGCGAACCACACGAATTGGTTCGGCTGGGACGCAATGCTCATCAGTTCCGCGCTGCCGGACCGGGACATAGCGTGGATTTCATGGAGTTATGAAGACGAGATGCCGCTGTGGGACGGCATGGTGAAAGCCATGGGCGGGATTCTTTACAACGGAAAACGCGAATTCCCTTACGAAGAGATAAGCGCGCGGCTCAGAGCCGGCGATGTGATCGGCATTTTCCCCGAAGGCAATAACAACACCGTCCGCGATTGGTACAGACTCAGGAAGTTCCTCCCGGGCTGCGCGAAAATATCCGCGTTATCCGGCGCGCCCGTAATCCCGACCGCGGTCGCGGGCATCGAGGAGGCAAGCCCCATTTTCAAGGCTAAAGAACACGAGAAAGAACCGATTTCGGATATTATCGCTTTTCCGATTCCCCTGCCGACCAAAGCGACGGTTCACTTCGGCGCGCCGATCCTTCCTTCGCCGGACACGAACCCGGGCGACAAGGCAAGGCTGTATTCCGAAGCTGAAAAAATACAGCTCGAAGTGTTATCCCTATTGAAACGATATCGCCCCAATGCAAGAGCCGACCGATAAAAAGCCTTTAAAAACAAGCTTTTTGGAGTCTATTTTATATTCCCGAAAACAATAATTGATTGGGTTTTCAAGCGCTTTTGAGCATTCTGTCGCCAGTCGGGATCCCGCGTGCCTTTAGGCATGGGGTTGACCCTGATTGCGCTCACGGCTCTTATGGCGTCGCCGGCGTTGTGGTCGTAGTCGCCGTGAAAGCGATGTTTCGCCGGCACTTTCGCTGGGCATGCAGCGTCCGCGAACTGAGGCAGGTCCGGAGGAACGATTTTTTTCTGAGGTGTGATGAGCCTGTACGGGCCGTCCCCTTCCAACCTGCCCGAAGATTCATCAATCGCCGCCGGTTCGAGCGCTTTGCCGTTTTCCTCGAAAGCGAGAAGTATCTCCGCCGGGGGAAGCGGTTTACCGTCGAGTCTGACGCCGGGGCCGTAAGAGACCCAGCCGCAGTCGCCGAGTTTGTCTTTGCCGAGCCCGGCCGCGGGCGCGCCTTGAGGATACATCTTTTTCAGATCGCCGATGGGGTACGTTTTCATATATCCGTCGATGGAGATGATATCCACGCTGACGGTTTTTTTAGACGCGCCGGCCGCGGCGAGGACGTCCGACAACCTAAAGCCTTTCCACTTTGAATAGGTGTCGCCCGAGCGGGATTTGGTCGAGTTGAGGAACACCCACCTCGTCACCGGCTTGATCTTCTTTTGGAGGTCGTTTTGGGAGAGAGTGATATCCGGCGCCGGGACTTCGGTTGGGACGTCGGTCGGGACGCCGGGCTGGGTCAGGGCTTTGATCTCAGCGATATTCGAGTAGCCGTCGCCGTCGGAATCCTTCTTTTCGATGCTTCGCAGAGCGGCAGCGTTGCGGCCGGCCGCCATGAAATCGGCGCCGTACCGGTTGAGCGTCAGCTTCGCCGGTTTCTTCGCCTCCATCATGATCGCGTGGCAGTAGTCGCAGGAGTTGGAGTCCTTCTTCGCGCCGGGTTTTTGCGGATCCGGCACTTTGCCTGACTTGTGGCATGCGCCGCAGTCGTCGAGCGCCGTTCCTTTTATCGCCTTATAGGCGGATAGAAGGACTTTGGAATCCCGCTCGCCCTCATGTCCGACGTAGGCGGAAAAACAAGCGGCGGCGATCATTACGATCGCCGCCGTTAAGGAGATTTGAAAAAACTTCTTGGATCTTCTTTTCAATACTTTCATCCTCACTGATGAAATTGAAACTGCTTGTTCATCCGTTATACATTAGCCCACATTTTTCACCAATGTGGGTTGAAACCGGAAAAAGAGATGAGATAAAAGGCGCATCGAGCGAGAACGAGGGAGCATACTGTTTCGTATGTGACCGAGTTCGAGTCGATGATGCAACGCTATAGATCGCTCTTTTTACGATTTCCCGGATTTTTCCGGAGAAAAATCCGGGCTAACCGGAATCCAAATAAAAGACTGTTGATACTTTTCTCATTTCCAAAATGGAATGTCAGGAGCGGCCCTTTTTGTCTGGGGGCGCTGGCGTCTCGCCCGCTCTTTGATTCTTTGCGTATTTATTACTCGTTACGTTGCTCCGCGCCTCGATGTACTTTGTTCCTCTTACGGTGTTTCGCATCATAGTGTTTTTTGTTACTCGTTACGGTGCTCCGCGCCGTAACGCGAGGCAAGGCCGCTCCCGCGGCCTCTAATGCATTGCGTTTGAGATGTAGCAGGGCCGGGTCTCCGCACCCGGCCGTCCCGAAAGGCCCCGCCCCTGACGTCCTGTCTCCCCGTGGATTCCGGGTCTCCGCCCGGAATGACGAACGGAAAAGTTACGCTAAGAAAAGGCGTGAGTGACACCACTGCGCAATCAACGGCCGGGCGCGGAGCCTACTGGAACATATCACTCTATCAAAAAACTCAGCAGGAACAGCAGGGCGACCACATGGAACAGCGGCTTTGTTTTGGCGAACCGGCCGCTGAAAACGGATGTGACGCTGTAGATGATGAAGCCGTATCCGATGCCGTGGGAGATACTGTACGTGAGGGGTATGAGAAGCATGATTATGAACGAGGCGAACGCAGTGTCGTACTGGGAGAAATCTATGTCGCGCACGACGCTCATCATGAGGAAGCCAGTGATGATGAGAGCCGGCGCCGTGGCCGCCGCCGGCACGATCCCCACCAGCGGAGCGAAGAATATACACAGGAAAAACAGCAGGGCGGTGA
>JAKLIR010000160.1 GCA_022709505.1 bacterium
GCCGACGTTCTGCATAAGCATCGGGCTGATGCGGGCGGGGCGGCCGTACGCGGGCGTGATAAGGTTCCCGGTCACGGGAGCGCATTACTCGGCGGTCTTGGGGGTAGGACCGTTCTACAACGGGCAGCCGATAAAAGCGCTCCCGGCGAAGGGATTCGCGAATGACGCGCCGCTGTGCGTACCGTCCAAGAGTCATTTGAAGTACAAAATCTCGTATCCGGGCAAGACTCGGAACATCGGGAGTTCGGCGGCGCATCTGGCGCTTGTGGCGCGCGGGGCGGCGGTGGGAGCGATCTCGCGCGGGAGCGTGTGGGACTTCGCGGCCGGGGCGGCGATCCTCATTCAGGCGGGCGGTACTATCAAGTATCTCGACGGCTCGCAGATCAACTGGAAGTCGTTGTTGACCGACAGGGAGCGGCTTCCACAGCCCGTGCTCGGCGCGCCGCGCGGCTTGTGGCGCACGATGGCCTCATATATTGAGGTCCGAAATATTCCGACAATCTCATCTCATCCTGATTTAATGAATTTGGAATAAGTGAATACTGGATTGTATTTTCAAAAAAAAATGTTTGTGATAGACTTTCAGTCAGTCTGCGCGGGACATCAGCCCGACGCGAAAAAACGAAGGAGGGAATGAGAATGAAAAAGGGAAGGCTTTTATGCCTCGTGTTGGCGCTTGCGGCGATGGTGGTTCTCGTCGGCGCGTGCTCGAAGGCGAAGAAGAAGGAAGCGGCGCCCTCATCCGCTCCGGCCGCGACCGAAAAGGCCGCCGGAAAAGGAATCATCGGCGTATCGCTGCTCAAAGAAAACGACGATTTCTACATCACCCTCAAGAAAGGGCTGCAGGAATCCGCCGCATCGATGGGCTATGAGATCGAGATTCTTTCCGCGGACAACGATGAAATCAAACAGGACAACAATATGGACGCCCTCCTTCTCAAGGGAGTGTCCGCGATAGTGATCTGCCCGGTCAACTCCAAGGGCGTCGGCGCGATCATAGCCAAGGCGAACGCGAAGAACATTCCGGTGTTCACCGCGGATATCGCCGCCGAAAAAGGCAAAGTAGTCGCCCACATCGCTTCAGACAATTTTCAGGGCGGACAGATCGCCGCGCAGAGGATGGTCGAGCTGATCGGCGCGAAGGCGAAAGTCGGAATCGTGCAGCAGCCCGGAACCGAATCGGTCGCCGCAAGAGTGGCGGGTTTTGTGAAGACCGCGAAAGACGCAGGTCTCACGGTGGTTGAGCCCTTCATGAACGGCAAGGACGACACACAGGAAAGCGAACGCGCAGCCAATGCTCAGATCCTCAGCAATCCCGACGTGAAGGGTATATTCGCCGCGAACGACAACATGGCGATGGGCGCGGAAGCAGCCATAGTGGCGAACAAAAAGGACATCTCTCTGATCGGATACGACGCGGCCCCCGCGGCGCAGGAAAAGATCAAGGCCGGCGGCCCGTGGAAAGCCGATGTCATTCAGTACCCTTATGAAATCGGCAAAATCACCGTGCAGACGATCGACAAGTTCCTGCGCGGCGACCTCAAGGCTCAGGATAAAACCATCATGGTCCCGGTAAAAGTCGGGCTCGTGGATGCGAAGACCATTAAATAATTCGGTAAATTCAATCGCAGGATGGCGCTATGAAAGAACGGAATCCGGTAGTTAATTTCCTCATCAACAACGGTATCTACATCGTAATGGTGGTCATGTTCGTTTACTTCACGGTGACCACTCAGGGATTCTTCACGTTTCAGAACCTCGCGAACATCCCGCAGCAAATCGCGTTCGTGGCGTTGATCGCCACCGGAATGACCATGGTCATCATAACCGGCGGAATAGACCTCTCCGTCGGGTGCGTGGTCGCCCTCACCGCGGTGGTATTTTCGATTTTCCTTCAGAACTATCACTTGGCGATCCCGGTCGCGATCATCGCTTCACTCGCGATCGGCTCACTTTGCGGCGTGTCGAACGGCTTCTTCGTGATCCGCTTCAAGGTGCCGCCGTTCATCGCGACCCTCGCCATGATGACCATCTCCCGAGGCTTCGCAAGGAACATCGCGGGCAACACGAAAATCTTCATCAGCGGAGATGCGATCAAACCGTACACCAGTTTCGTCACCGAAGCGAACGTGGGCGGCATCCCCATGCTCGTGATCTTCGCCGTCGCTCTGGTGAGCATCTTCGGCGTCATCCTGATCAAAACCCGCTTCGGGCGCTACGTGCTCGCCACCGGCGGCAACGAAGAAGCCACCCGGCTCTCGGGCGTCAGCGTTAAACAGGTGAAGATGCTCGTTTACATCATCAACGCCGCGCTTGCTGCTCTCGTCGGCGTTTTGATGGCTTGCAAGTTCACCAACGGCAACCCCGAGTTCGGTGTCATGTGGGAACTCGATGCGATCGCCGCCTGCGTCGTCGGAGGCACGAGTCTCTTGGGCGGCAAGGGCAATATCTTCAAGACTTTTCTCGGCGCCATTCTCATAGGCGTGCTCGATAACGGCCTGCTCCTGAAAGGGCTCAGCTCAGAGAAGATTTACATCATCAAGGGAATCATCATTCTCGGCGCGGTCATAATCGACCAGATCAAGAGCGATTGAACAGCGGCCGAGGGAAACTGAAAAACGAAACGAAAGCGGGCGCGATGAACGCCCGCTTTTTTCTTGATCCGCTTCCCGGCGCGCGAGTCGCCGGACACCCGCCCGAAATGTAGGGCGTCCGGGCCGGGATAGGGGAGGGGCCGGCGGATCCACCCGAATCCGTCATTGGGATTCGGCGTTCTATATACGAATCTGGAACCTTGAGGTGCGAAGTGGCCTTGGGTGATGTTTGTGAAAATCAACGAGGCGGAAAAACTGTAAATGGATAAAAGCGCGGGTGCAAGATCGTCTTTGGCGACAGTGATGTTGCTGATCGGTGTCTTTTTCTGGGGCGCCACTTTCACATTCGTCAAACGGGCCGTGGCTGAGATCGATGCTTATTCTTTCCTCGCGGTGCGTTTCTTTCTCGCGGCCGCGATACTTTGCGTAGTGTATGCGCCGAGGCTAAGGCGGATGGACGGTGCGACGCTCGTCCGCGGCGCGGTGGTCGGCGTCGTGCTCGCCGCCGCGTTCATTTTCCAGACCGTCGGATTGAAAGTGACGAGCGCCTCGAACTCGGCGTTCATAACGGGATTATGCGTTGTTTTCGTGCCGGTCGCGGCGGGTGTTCTGGATCGCCGCGCGCCCGGTGCGCCGCAGGCGATTTCGGTGCTCGCGGCTCTCGGCGGGCTCGCTCTCCTCACCTACAAGCCGGGCCTCCGCTTCAACAGCGGGGACCTGTGGTCGCTCGCTTGCGCCTTCACGTTCGGACTTCAAATCATTCTGATTTCACGTTACGCCGGCGGCTCGGACGCCGCTCTGTTCACCATCGTCCAACTGCTCGTGGTGGCTGTCGTGTCAGCCGCTTGCGGCGCTGTCTTTAACGGGGGGCTGCATCCGCCGCGCGGCGCTGTCGTGTGGAAGGCCGTAATTTTCTGCGCCGTGTTCGCCAGCGCGTATATATACGCCGTTCAGGCTTTCCTTCAAAAATATCTGTCGGAGATCAAAGCCGCGATCATTTATTCCTTCGAGCCGCTATTCGCGGCCGCTATAGCCCACTTCGCGCTCGGAGAGCCCGTCACCGCCGCCACGGCCGCCGGCGGCGCGCTCATATTCCTCGGTATGCTACTCTCCGAACTCAAAAACACAAAAAAAACGCAATAACTATGTCGCCCGCGCAGCGCCTCCGGCGATAGTGCGCCTTGTTACTTATCTCATTTTCCGGGTTAAACCCAAATTGATGAAACCGCGGATTATTTCTGAAACGCTTTCGTTACGTCCGTTATATTCGAGCACTTCTGAAGCAATCCCTCGTTGTACAACACGCGGATCACCGCTTTCAGCCCCTTGTATTTGTTCTCGGAATACGGATACCACCAGATGTTTTCCTTTATGATCGGATTGGTGACGCTGAGATTTTTCATATTCGTGAACTCGATCAGCCCGTGCACGGAATGAGTGCGGCCGATCCCGCTTTCCTTCGGGCCTCCCCACGGGCATTGCGCGAGACCGTAGGTGAATGAGCAGTCGTTTATCGTCGCCGTCCCGGTCACTATCTTTTTGAACATGGCCTCCGCCCTCGCCGTGTTTCCGCTCCACACGCTCGCGGTGAGAGCGAACCTGCTGTCGTTGGCGAGCCGGACGGCCTCGTCGTCGTCGGAAAAAGTCAAAATGGGAAGGGTGGGGCCGAACGTTTCCTCCATCACGCAATCCATCGTATGGTCGGCGTTCGCGATCAAGGTCGGCTCGAAAAAGTAGCCTTTCAGGGAATCGACGCGCTTGCCGCCCGCTATGATCTCCGCCCCTTTAGCCGCCGCGTCGGCTATATGGGCCTCGACGGTCGCAATCTGGTCCTCGCTGATAAGCGGCCCCATGTCCGTCCCGAAATCAAGGCCGTTCCCCACGCGGATTTTCTCAGTCTTCGCGCGCACCATTTCCGTGAATCTGTCCGCTATTTTCCGGTGGACGTAAAGCCGTTCGACCGACGCACAGACCTGCCCGCAGTTCACGAAAGCGCCCCACACCGCTCCGCTCGACGCGCGATCGAGATCCGCGTCCTCGAGCACGATCATCGGGTCCTTGCCTCCGAGTTCGAGCGTGATCGGAGTCAGGCTTTCGCCCGCCCTTTTCATCAAGTGTTTTCCGACCGGCACGCTTCCAGTGAATGCAACCCGGTCAACCCCCGCCGCGAGGATCGCGTCGCCGAGCACGCTGCCGCTCCCCTGAATCACGTTGACAACCCCCTCCGGAAATCCGCTTTCCTCGAATACTCTCCTGATAAGGTCGCCCACGTACGCCGTCATGGCCGCTGGTTTCAGAACCACGGTGTTCCCGGCAGTCAAGGCCATCAGTATCTGGGTCGTGGGAATTGTAAACGGAAAGTTCCACGGAGCGATCACGGCGACCACGCCGAGAGGCTCGAAGATGTTCCTGCTCCGTATTCGCAGCAGTTTGAACATAGGATTGTGCAGATGCTCGTCCCGTAGCGCCGCCGGGGCGTCTTTGAGGCAGAAATTGACCATGTCCAGAACGGGCATCACCTCGGTGTTCAACGACTCCACGAGAGTCTTTCCGTTGTCGAGTGTGATGATACGGCATATTTCATCCATGTGTTTGGTTAAGTAATGTTTGACTTTCCTGATGTAGCGGAGCCGTTCGGACAGGCCGGCCGCCGCCCACTTCACCTGCGCTTCCCGAGCGCCGGCCACGATGGCTTTCACGTCCTCCGCGGGCGTCGGCTCTATCTCGCAATTGACCTCGAGAGTCGCCGGATTCACGGATTGGATTTTCTTAATCGTCGAATTGGATTTTTTCGCCATTAGATACCCCCCCTGAAAAAAGATTTGCAAATTATAAAACAGGCGTTATGCTTTTACAAGCATATCGGTCTTTTAAAAACGCCTAAAAGCAACAACTTTTCCCGGGAGACGAGCACCGCGGAGGAGAAATCCGGGCTTACAAGGAGATGAAAACGAGATGGGAACAATGCTGAACGTGGAGAATCCGGCGACGAACGAAACTTATGCAACTCTTGAAATGATGGAGAGGGAGGAAGTGCTTTATGTCATCGAGAAGGCGAGGGCCGCATTCAACGGATGGCGTTTCTCGCCCGTCGGTGAGAGAGTCGAGCTCGTTCACGGCTTCATTCGAAAGCTCATAGAGCAAAAGGAAGCCGTCGCGACCGAAGTCACGAAGCAGATGGGCAAGCCGCTCGCGCAGGCGAGGCGCGAGGTTGACGGCTGCATCAGACGCGCCTCTTTCATGGCGTCGATCGCCGAGGAATCGTTGAAAGACATCGCCCTCGAAAGCAGCGGGGAGTTGTTCAAGAAGATAGTGCTCGAGCCGAAAGGCGTTCTTGTGGATATAGCGTCGTGGAACTACCCGTTGCAGGTGGCGGTGAGCGTGATCGCGCCGGCGGTGCTCGCCGGGAACGCGGTGGTGGTGAAGCATTCGAGCTACACGCCGTTTTGCGGATTGATGTTCGAGCGGCTGTTCCGCGCGGCTGGAGCGCCGGAGGGGCTCGTGTCCGCGGTGGTGGCGGACCGCGCAAACAGCGCCGCCCTCTTCGAGTCGCCGCTCGTGAAAGGGATTTTTTTCACGGGCTCCGTGGACGGCGGCTATCAGGTGAACCGGCAGGCGGCGAGGCTTCTCGTCGATGTCGGACTCGAACTGGGCGGGAAAGACCCGGCATACGTCCGAGCGGACGCCGACCTCGCTGATTGCGTACCCATACTCGCGGACGCATCTTTCTATAACACGGGCCAAAGCTGCTGCGCCGTGGAACGGATTTACGTCCATAAATCCTGCTACGACGACTTCGTCGCCGGGTTTTTTAAGGAAGTGAAAGGCTACAAGGTGGTAGA
Organism: bacterium; assembly: GCA_022709505.1. Taxonomy (GTDB): domain Bacteria; phylum UBP15; class UBA6099; order UBA6099; family UBA6099; genus JAKLIR01. Next base: position 6,437 of record JAKLIR010000160.1, read on the forward strand.
TCCGATGGTCGAAGGCGCCTACATCGGGCCCATGACGCAGAAGAAGCAGCTCGGCGTGCTCGAAGCGCAGACCGAGGAGGCGCTGGTTCTGGGCGCGAAATGCATCCTCGGCGGCAAACGCACGTCTGTTAATGGAAAAGGAAATTACTTCGAGCCGACGATTCTGATCGACGTCACGAACAACATGCTGGCCATGCAGGAAGAGAGCTTCGGGCCGATCATCGGAATAATGCCCGTGAGCAACGACGAAGAAGCTGTTTCTCTCATGAACGACAGCCGTTTCGGGCTCTCGGCGTCGGTCTGGACGCGCGATTACAAAACCGCGATGAAGCTCGCGCCTATGATCGAGGCGGGAACCGTGCTTCTGAATCGTGCGGACGCCGTGGACCCGGACCTCGCATGGACCGGCGTCAAGGAAAGTGGGAAAGGGTGCACGCTGTCCGAACTCGGTTTCAAAGCCATGACCCAGCCCAAGAGCTACAATTTCAGGTTGGTCTGACCGCCACGGTGAGAAGCCTGCTTCCGTCCGCTCAAGGGGGCGCTTTTGAAAAAGCGCCCCCTTGAGAATCCCCCGTAAAACTTTCATCCCGAATCCATCATTTGGATTCGGGAGCAATGATTCAGAGCGGATGAAATGCAAGGCGGAAGGAGTATTTTCGAAGTGAGCGTACCGAGATGTACGTGAACGAAAAAATGCGACGACAACGAAGCAGTTTGCCGCTATGAACATTGCCTCGGATTCGGCGTACTGTTGGCGAATCCGGGTTTATCTTCGCAATGCCGCGCAAACCACGCGGCATTGCTTACTTAAGTTATCACATCAAATCCTCCATCATTCCGGTGTCGTGTTGTTTCGCCATATCACCTTAGCATCCGTCATCCCGGTATCGCAGCGGCTTATCTTATCACCTTAGTGT
>JAKLIR010000161.1 GCA_022709505.1 bacterium
CATGTCGATCCGTTGTACCACTCCGCGTAAAAACTGATTGTATTCCCCCCGCCCTTCGCTTTAACTACTCTTCGCCTGTAGGAAAATGTGATCGTCGTGTAGCCCGCGGTGTTTATCGGAAGTTCTATGGTGTTGGTGTCTCCAGTAGGCGCTCCGTTCCAAAGAGCCGCGCCGTACGTACCTGTGAATTTTGCTGTTGTTGACGCCGCGGGCGGCGGGTTTCCAGCCGCAACCCAACCGTAAGCAGTCAGTGTGCCTGTCTCGAATCCATCTGTCATCAATGTTGTCGCTTTTGCTTTTCCGGCTAAAAAAATGATCAAAAATATCACTGAGAAAAAAATAAATTTACGCTTTGGGATATGTCTCATCGCTCACCAGCCGGTTTTGTTGTTGTTTTCATCAAAACGTCTGTCATATTTTTATATTAGTAAATATTTTAACCAAACAAAAATATTCATTTATATATACCCTATAATAATATAATTAAACTTTTTTGTGCAATATTTGTTATCATCGCCATGGGCCGAACCGCAACTATTAAGCACAATGAGGCACAATTGCGACACGCCATCCAAGAAATATTTCAAAGAAGACATATATTCTATAAAATCACACCATTTTTATCTTTTAATAACCTCGGCCGTGAAACAGCTTAATTAAGAAAAACGAACGAGTTAATGCAATTATTTGCATTAAAAACAATTAAAATGCACTCGATGTTCCTGAATATATAATTCTGGAGATTTAAAAGATTTTCGAATCGCCGACATTCAATATTACAACTTCTTCACATATAGAAGCAGCGGATTTCTTGAAATCGTTCGGATCGGCTTTAATCAGATCGAAAGTATTGTAATGCATCGGAATCACAAATTTCGGCTTGAGAAATTCCACCGCTTTCAAGGCGTCGTTTTCGTCCATTGTATAATTGCCGCCGATTGGAAGCATCGCGATATCGATTTTGTTTAGTTCTCCGATGAGTTTCATATCGAGAAAGAGGCCGGTGTCTCCGGAGTGGTATATCAGGGTTTCACCGAGATCGATGAGAAAACCGCATGGAGTTCCGAGGTTCACGGGATTTCCGGTTTTATCGAAAAACGAGCTGCCGTGATGAGCTATGGTCAGTTTGATTTTTCCGAAAGGGAAGGTGTAAGAGCCGCCTATGTGCAGCCCGTGGGATTTAATTCCTTTTTGCTTTGCGCGAACGGCGATTTCATAGCAGGAAATGATCGTCGCTCCGCATCTTGCAGCGATCGAAAAACCGTCGCTTGAATGATCTCCGTGCGCATGGGAAATCAACACATAATCAGCTTCGATGTGTTCGGGTTTTTGTTTGGCGAGCGGGTTTCCGGTCAGGAACGGATCTATGACGATTTTCACATCGCCGTGTTTGATCGAAAAACCCGAATGTCCGAGATACTTTATTTCAACCATGGGCGTCGAATTCAACACCCCTCATTCGCTGATTTGTCTTGTGTTTTTCCCGAATCGATATCTCACAGCTTACCGGATTTTCCAGTTTTCCCTCCAAGTTTTTCTTTGAGGAATTCGACAGCTCTTTTAAGTTGAATGTCATTCGTCATGTCGTCTTTTTGTTCTATTTCTTTCGTCTGAATATCGAGAATCTTGCTTTTCTCGTCGAGCTTGATGGAGGCGCCGAAAAGTCTGGAGACATCATCTACTTCGAGGTATCGTTTTTTGTTGAATTCCTTATATCTGATGTCTTTCAACGGCATTCCGTCGAAAATCACTCCGTTGTTGCCTTCGAGGTCGGAAAGTATGAACTTGCCGACCGTGCCGGGTTCGCGGTCTTTTTCGGTATTGTTCTTGGTTTCATGGGTATCGACAGTGGAATCGGAGACGATAATGTCAGGAGTAATACCTTTTTTATTAATGTCTCTTTTTTTGGCCGTTAGGTATTTATCTGTCGTAACGAGGATGGCCGAGTTGTCTTCGAGGTTATAAACCGTTTGCACGAGGCCCTTGCCGAAGGTCGTCTCGCCCATGATCGTCGCCACGCCGTCGTCCTGAAGTGCTCCTGAAAGGATTTCCGAGGCTGAAGCGCTCCCTTTGTTCACGAGCACAACCATTGGAACATCGAGAATCTTTCCGCCGCGTTTCGCGAAGTAGGTTATTGTCTTTCCGTTTCTGCTCACCCGGTGAACGATTGGGCCTTCGTCGATGAAAAGGCGGGCGACGTCTATCGCCGCATCAAGTCTTCCTCCGGGGTTGTACCTCAGGTCGAGAATGAACGCTTTCATCCCTTCCTTCTTGAATGTTTCGATCTGTTTTCTCAGTTCGGGTTCCGAAACTTCGCTGAACGTCTCGAGTTTTGCGTAGCCGATTTTATCTTCGAGCATTTTAGATTTGTTTATAGGTTTCAATTCGATGATATCTCTTATTATTTCATAGTCCTTGCCGTCTTTTTCCCAGCCGCGCCGCCATATCGTCAAGGTGACTTTTTCGCCTTTGTTGCCCCTGATTCTCGATACGGCATCGTCCAGCGCCATATCCTCCGCGGGTTGACCGTCGATCTTTATTATTATGTCTCCGGCTTTAAGCCCGGCCTTGAAAGCAGGCGTTCCTTCCAGAGGCGCTATCACCGTCAACTGCTCGTTGTTAATTCCAATCACGATTCCTATACCGCCGAATTCTCCCTTGGTTTCTATCGACATGTTATTGTACGCCTTGGGATCCATGAATCGCGTGTACTGGTCTCCCACAGCTTTCAACATGCCCCTTATGGCGCCGTATTCGAGCTGTTTTTTCTGTTCGGATGTGTCGAGATTTTCTAAATATCTGTCCTGAATTATTCTGTACGCCTCCATCAGCAGGCTGAATTCAGGTTGTGAGTTTATGCCCTGAGCCTGTGCGCTTTCCACGCCGAGCCCGTGCAGAATGGCGGTTTCGTGTTTGCCACCCCAATATGACATGGACATGAATGCGAGAAAAAGCGCTACGTAGAAAAAAGCCCGGTAGTTTCGTTGCATTTCTGTTTATTCTCCTGTTCCGGCTTCGGCGGTCCGACCGCGGCCGGCTTTTATATTCGATTCTATTTGTTCGGTTCGGTGAGAAATCTTGAAATAGACATGTGGCTTCCAGCCACGCCCATGACTATTCCCGCCGCAACCAAGGTGCCGAGGATCCTGCGGCTCATCTCGCCCGGTTCCACCATCGGAATCACCATGGGGAAAGACGATTGAATTCTGCCGCTAAGGATGTAGTATGCGATCGCGATCATTCCGGTTGCAATCAGCGCGCCTATGATTCCGAGGATCGCTCCTTCGAGAGCGTACGGCCACCTTATGAACCACGCAGTAGCTCCGACGAGCTGCATCGTTCGGATCTCCGATTTTCTGGCAAGAACCGTAAGCCTTATCGTGTTCATGATTGTGAACAGCGCGAAAAGCGCCATGAGCAAAGTCATCAGATACCCTATGAATTTCACGAGGATGCTTATCTCGATGAGGTTTTGAAGGATGCTCTCGCCGTATTGCAATTCGTCGATCCCTTTCATTGCTTTGACTTGATCCGCCACCACTCCGACTTGCCGGGGATCTCCTACTCGGATCACTAATCCCGGAGGCAAAGGGTTTTCCTCGGGAGACATTTCGAGATCGAGATTCAGGTCTTCCTGAAGTTTATCGAGGGCTCTGTCCGGCGATATGTACTCTACTCTCCGCACCTGCGGAATTTTCAGAATTTCGTCCTGAAGGCTTTTTACCTGATAGTTGTCCGTGCCCGTTTTCATGAAAGCATGGATTTCCACCTGTGAGGCGATCTCCGTGGAAAGCCTGTTTATGTTATTTACGAATACGAGAGAGATTCCGAGAGTGAGGAGCGAGATCACCGAAGTGCTCGCCGCCGCCGCGGTCATGAGCGGATTGCGCGAGAGATTAATCCATAGCTCTCTGAAAAAGAAAAACGTGTTTCGGTTCAATCTCAAACCCTTTCGTCAACTTTGTTTCCTATGCGCTTGCGACTCCTATCCGGTCGCTCGTAACCTCTCCGTTCTCGATCCGGATAATTCTTTTGTTGCTTCTTTCGACCGTCGCCATGTCGTGAGAGGCCACGAGCACGGTCGTTCCTCTCGTCGTCTGAATGCTCAACAATAATTTGATTATATCCCACGAAGTTTCAGGATCAAGGTTGCCAGTGGGCTCGTCGGCGAGAAGTATCAGAGGATCGTTCACAATCGCTCTCGCGATCACGACCCGCTGCTCCTGCCCTTTTGAGAGCGAAGAGGGAAGGGTGTCTATCTTGTCGGCGAGTCCGACGAGGTCGAGAACCTGCGGCACGCGCCGGTTGATCTCGAAACGCGAAGCGCCTATGACATCGAGAGGATAAGCCACGTTCTCGAAAACGGTCTTTTGGGGCAGGAGCCGGAAATCCTGAAACACCACGCCTATTTTCCTGCGAAGGTGCGGGATCTCGTGTTCTTTGAATGAATATGTGTCCCGGCCCAGCACGGTGACTTTTCCGCGGCTCGGCATGACATCGAGATAGAGAAGTTTCAACAACGACGATTTGCCGCATCCCGTCGGGCCCACTATGAAGCTTATCTCACCTTTGTTGAATTCAAGATTGATATCGCGAAGCGCATGCACTTTGTCCGCGGGATATATCAGATGAACTCTTCTGAAAGCTATCATTTTACGGTTTCTTTTTCTCCGGTGATTTCAGTTTTATCGCCGGTCCGAACTTCGGAGAACCTGAGCCGCTTGCATCATTCACCGCTTGAATTAGACAGTTCGCGCCTCCCCTGCGTTCGGTTTTATCCCGGATTCCGGTTTTATTCGCGAATCACCAAGTCTGAGAAATAAAAACCCCCTTGTCTGGCAGGGGGTTTTATCTTTCATATTTTCATTGTGAGCTTTGTGCTCATTATCAGAATTGCACCACGGCTCCGAACCTCTGGGTTCTGTCGAGCCCGATGGAAGTTTTGTTTTTAAATGAATAGTTAAGCTGCCATTCGTTTCTCGTGAATCCGAATCCCGCTGTTACGACTTCATCGTCGAGTCCCGCTCTCAGCACGAGTTCGGGCTGAAGCTTTTTTTCGAATCCGAAGTGGACCGTGGATTCCTCGCCGAGTCTGCTGACCTGAATTGAATACAGTGATTCCGGGTCGGACTGTCTTGAAAATCCAACCGAGATATCGGGGTCGAGGCTGTCTCCGTTGACCGATCTGTTCGAGTTTTTCGTCCTTAATTCTCCGAATAGGTCTTGCACCGCCGCACCGACCGTGGTCGCCTGATCGACCATGTAAAGGAGGCCGACATCCATCGAGAAACCGTCGCCCGAAAGAGCGGCGGATGAAGCCGTGCCGACGACTGTCGCCGGAGGCGCGTATTTCTGTTGATGCCACTTGATGCTTGCGCCCACGTACGTCTGCGGGTCCACCTGTCTTGCTCCGGCGATGATATACATATCCTGTGAGTAGTCTCCGCCGCCCATGAGGAACGATCCGGAATCGATGTGCGCCCATGCCGCTCCGTACATCGGTTGTGCGTATCCGAGGAAGTTGTAATCGATCCCCACACCGTAAAGATCGGTGTGGCTGATCTGTGCTTGTCTTCTTTTAATCAGTGCGAGCCCCGCGGGATTCCAGTATATGGCGCTTGCGTCGTTCGCCACCGCCACGAACGCGTTGCCCATGGCCTGAGCTCGTTCTCCCACTGTTGGAAAGCCCGAATTCGTCTTCCCGTACGAAGTCGCCGGGAGAATGAAGGCGGTTATCACCGCCGCAAGGAGTAAGCCTAAAATTTTTCGCATTAAATTTTGCTCCTGTTCACGGGTCATATTACTTCATTACGACTATGCCCTTGGTATAGTCGATCGAGCTGTTCGGGAAAACGTTGCCTGTGCAAATGGCGTGGATGTTGAAGATGTACATTCCGTTCGCCACGAAATGGTTCCCGCCTTCGTATGAAGTGCCGTCCCAGATACAACCTTCCTTGCTATTGCAATAGTTGCAGTCGGACGTGCAGTTGGCTATAGAGAGCGTGCTGTTCTCGAGTGCTCTGATCATCGTGCCGTCGAGCGAGTAAATCCGCGTCGTCGTGTTTGCGTTGTCGTTGAGCTGGAAGTTGATCTTGAGAACTTGATTGCCGCCGGCGCGGAACGGGAACTGGTTCGGATACGGTTCCTGTCCCTGCACGAATCCGAAAGCCGTTCCGACTATGATGTTGTCCCCGGAAATTTGCTTGTTTGAAGCATCGGTAGAGGAGAAGAGAGTCGCGGCGCTCGTGGTGTCCAGAGTTGACACCGGATATTTACTCTGCTGCTGGTCGTCCGATCTGATCGTTATACCCCATGCGATATCGTAGCCGGATTTCACCGCGCTTCCGGGAATCGTCACCGTGAAGGCGCCGTTGGAACCGACCGAACTCTTGCTCACGCTTATGATCTGCGGAGTGGCTGCGGCGGGATCGTTCGAGTAGTAAAATTTAATCTCTTCTATGCTGCTCGGGATCGAGCTGTCCGGATCGGTTACGGTGAAGTGAAGGACTATATCGACGTTTTGAGGCCTTTTTTGGATAAGGTCGGAGTCTTGCACGGTTATCACCGGAGGAGTGCCGCAGTTGCATTGCGCCGTGTTGGTTGTGACGGAGCCGAAATAAGTGCCCGTTGTTTTGTCGCTGTCCTGACATCCCGTGCTCACGCCGATCAGCGTATAGTTTGCGTTCGTTCCGATCGGCACTGTTTCCTTGTAGCCCGAAGTCGCCGTCGTTTCGGAGGCGCCTCCGACGAGTTTCGTGAACTTCACTTTTTTATCCGTGCAATTGGTCGATTCAACCCAGTTGCCGCTTTCCTGTTTCCAGCACTTGTCCGGGACCGCGAACGTCAGAGTCGATTCCGCGTCTCCCGAAGTCTGCGTGCATCCGGCGTTGCCTTTGCATGTCACGCTCGCCGAAGCCGGCTTCGCCGTGTAACAAGGCACTCCTTTTATCGCAAAAACCGTTTTCATTTTTTTCTGTTGAGTTATCGAGCCGCAGTCGCCGTGCATGACGTCGCAAGAGTCGTCCCCGATAAGCACTGAGGGAAAATCTCCGGTCGGCCACTGCAGTTCCATCGTGTCTCCGTTCGAGAAACCGTTGGTGAACTCCACTCTGTTCTGCACCACATTTCCCGCGAAAGCCGCGCCCATTTCGGCGTCTTCGTAGTAGATGTAGAATCCGTCCGTGTCGTGCAACGCGCAAAAAGGCGTTCCGAACGTTGTGAGAGGGTTGAGAGAAAACTTGGTGTTCGGGTCCACCGTGCAAACGGGAAGGACGCAATCGGGATATGTTGCGTTGGTCGTATCCGAATCGCATTCCGTCGGATTGGCCATTTTGGAATTGTTGAAATA
>JAKLIR010000162.1 GCA_022709505.1 bacterium
AAAAGGCGGCCAGATACCGATGCGGAAAAGCGTGGCGGAAAGCGCAGAGTTCAAGGCGATCACAATCCTGAAACCGTTCGTGGACTCCGTCCCGGACGCGGTGTTCCTGCCGAAACTTGAAAAGGGATCCCTGATATTCGCATCCAATGCGAGCACGCCGATGATGACGGCGATGCAGGAAGTCATGCTCGACCAGAAAACCCCGAAGGAGGCGCTCGACGCCGCGGCGAAACAGGTGGACGGAATACTCGGCGGACGGTAAAGCAAAGATCATGCACAAGCGCGGTTTCACCGCAACTCCTTTTCTTTTCATACTGCCATTTCTGGTGATGTTCGTGCTGTTCAGATTCGGGCCGGTGGTCGTCGGTTTCTTGATCAGCCTCACGGAATGGAACATCGTCGGCGCCCCGAAATTCGTCGGTGCGGAGAACTACGTCCGACTCGCGCACGATCCGGCGTTCTGGAACGCGATGATGAACACGCTATACTTCGTCGGGCTCTCGGTGCCGCTGTTGATCGTGATCGGACTCGCGCTCGCCATGCTGTACAACCAGCCCGTGAAGTCGGCCGTGATCGGGCGCGCGGTGACGTTCATGCCCTACATGATGATGCCCACCGTCATCGGCCTTCTCTGGAAATGGATCTACGACACGCATTACGGGCTTCTCAACTCATACCTCGTGCAGTTTCACATCCCTCTCGTGCCGTGGCTCACCGACGTCCGGATCGCAATGCCGTCCGTTGTGCTCGCCACCCTGTGGTGGAACGCCGGCTACACGATGATCATCTTCCTCGCAGGGCTTCAGGACATACCCGAGGAACTGTACGAGGCGGCGCGGATCGACGGCGCAGGCCGCTGGGGCATATTCCGCCACATAACCCTTCCCCTGCTGAAACCCACGACTTTCTTCATCGTCGTGATTACTCTCATAAATTCGTTTCAGGTGTTCGATCAGGTGTTCGTCATGACCAACGGCGGCCCGCTCGCGCACACGGTGACCCTCGTTCAGTACCTCTACGAAGTCGGATTCCAGCAGTACCAGCTCGGATACGCCTCCGCGGTCGCCTACGTGCTTTTCATGGTGCTCATGGCTCTTGCGATGTTCCAACTGAGACACTTCTTCAAGAGGGGTGAACTGGGATGAACGCGAGACAAGCCGACCGGCTGATGAAATACCTGCTCCTCGTGCTCCTCGTCGCTGTGATCGTCGTCGAGCTCGCTCCGCTCCTGTGGATGCTCAGCACTTCGCTGAAGCCCGAAGGCGAGATCATGTCGCCCACTGCACAGTGGATCCCGGCGCACATAACTCTCGAAAACTACGCAATGATGTTCAAGCGGTTCGCGATCGCCCGCTGGTTCGTCAACAGCATAGTCGCCGCCGCGGCATCCACCGTGATCGTGCTGCTCATAGACGCCATGGCGGCGTACGCCTTCGCCCGGATGCGCTTCTTCGGCAGAGACGTGATGTTCTTCCTCGCAGTAACCATGCTGCTCGTTCCTCTCCAAGTGACGGTCGTGCCGCTCTTCCTGCTGTTCCAGAAAGTGAACCTGCTGGACAGTTATCCGGCGCTGATCCTTCCCACCTGCGGGAACGTGTTCGGAATATTCCTACTGCGGCAGTTTTTCATAACGATCCCGCGCGAACTCGAAGAGGCGGCTTTCATGGACGGCTGCGGGCACTTCGGGATATTTTTCAAGATAGTGCTGCCTCTCTCGAAGCCGGCGCTCACCACTCTCGCCATCTTCACCTTCATGTCGTCGTGGAACAGTTTTCTATGGCCGCTCGTCGCCACTAACACAGACGCCGCGCGCACGCTTCCCGTCGGCATCGCAATGTTCATTTCAGGGCTCGGAGGCACAACGGAAGCCACTCAATACGGCATCGCAATGGCGGGCTCGCTGCTCTCCGTGCTGCCCTCGCTCGTGGTGTTCCTCGCTCTCCAGCGCTTCTTCGTGCGCGGAATCGCGATGAGCGGAATAAAAGGATGATACAAAAGCCGGCCGATCGAGGCCGGAAACGGAGCATCATAATGGCGGACGTACTTTTCAACAACGTAAACAAATCCTTCGGAGCAACCCACGTGGTGAAAGACCTCTCACTCGCGGTCGAGGACAAGGAATTCCTCGTGCTCGTCGGTCCTTCCGGCTGCGGGAAATCCACTTCCCTCCGGATGCTCGCCGGCCTCGAAGACATCACGAGCGGCGAGATCAGCATCAGCGGAAAAATCGTTAACGACGTCCCGCCGAAGGACAGAAACATCGCCATGGTGTTCCAGAACTACGCGCTTTACCCGCACATGACGGTGTTCGACAACATGGCGTTCGGCCTCAAACTCCGGAAGACTCCGAAAGCGGAGATAACCGCGCGCGTAACAGAAGCGGCGAAGATACTCGGCATCGAACACCTTCTCAAAAGGAGGCCGAAAGAACTCTCCGGCGGACAGCGGCAGCGCGTCGCCGTCGGCCGCGCGATAGTCAGGCAGCCGGACGTCTTCCTGTTCGACGAACCCCTCAGCAACCTCGACGCGAAACTCCGCGTGCAGATGCGCGTCGAACTCTCGCGCCTGCACCGCCGGCTCCAGACCACCATCGTTTACGTCACCCACGATCAGGTCGAAGCCATGACCATGGGCTCGCGCATCGCCATCATGAACGAAGGCCGCCTCATGCAAGCCGGCGCGCCCATGGATATCTACAACGAACCGGCGAACAAATTCGTCGCCGCTTTCATAGGAAGCCCCTCCATGAACTTCTTCGAGGGAACTCTCGATAACGGCTCCTTCAAATGCGAGGCGTTTGCGCTCGACGCGCCCGAAAACAAGGTGAAGAAAGTCTCCGCCGCAGCCGGAAAGAAAATCACGCTCGGCATCCGGCCGGAAGACATCCACGACGCGCAGTTCCCGCCGACAGGCGCTCGCACAGCGCGCGTCTCAGCGGATGTCGAAGTCGTCGAACCTCTCGGCGCGCAGACCATTCTGAACCTAACATCCGCCGGCGTCAATTACACCGCCACCGTTGATCCACGCACCGCCGCCGCGCCCGGCAAAAAAATCGACGTCCTTTTCAACTGCGACAAGATTCATCTTTTCGACGAGAACTGACGCCCCGGACACCGATAAGCCGGACTCGAAACATGGGAAACCACATAGAATGACTCGCGGAATGAAACACAACAAAGGAATGTCGTACAAGGAAGCGAAGGCCGAAGTGATAAAGCGATACGCGCGTTGCGGCGCGGTCGCCAAGTCCTACGTCTCCTCGCGGTTCATGCTCGGCAACTACACGCGCATGATCGACAGCGTCCCAGAAAACGGGAACGTGCTCGACTTCGGCTGCGGATTCGGGCAGTTGAGCATGCTCGTGCGGCTCACCGGCGAAAATCGCGTGGTTTACGGTTACGACTGCGTCGAAGAGCGGATGGACATTGCCCGCCGCGCGGCCGAAGACCTCCCTGAAACCCATTTCCTGCACGACAGGTGCGAGATACCCGACCAATCATGGAACACCGTTATGTTCTACGACATGCTCCACTACCTGCCCATAGAAGCACAGGACGAACTCGTCGCCGAATACGCGGAACGGGTGAAACCGGGCGGCTCTCTCGTGATACGCGACGTCCACCGCAGCTTCGGCCCCAAGTACGCTTTCAATTCGCTTCAGGAACGGGTGATGGTCGGCGCGGGGCTCACCCTCACCAAGACCACGCACAAAGTGCATTTCCGCGATCTTAACGAGCTACTTCCGATTATCGAATCAAAGGGTTTCGAGGCGCGGCTCACACCGCCGCCGCTCCATCACCCCTACGCCGACTACCTCATCACCGCAAAAAAACACAACCGCTAAATCGCAGAAACACAATTAATGCCATCTATTTAATTATCGTGGATATATAAGAAAGTTCATGATTCGGTTCAGACGCCGTATCCAGCCAAAACCGTTCGAGGCATCTCGTTCCAAAATCGGCCGTCAAGAAGCCTGCCCGCTTTTTTCTTGTTCACTCCACCCCATTGTTTGAAGAAAAACGGAACGTTAGCGGCTATGCACTGATCTCTGATTTCGGACACCCATTCTTCTTTCATCGGGCGCGCGCCGGGGCCCGATTCCCCTCCTACTATGACCCAATCGATGCCTTTAAGATTAAGGTTGGGAATAGCACCAAGCAATGGTTCGAGCGAAAGGAATTTCACGGAAGCATCGCTATTCTCAAGGTCGTCTATACGATATGCTGTTTGAGCATTCTCCACACTGACACCCATCCAGATATTTTCCTCCCAAGGCAATATCCGGCTAAGCGACGACAAACGATCCGATCTTTTTGTTAGGATCTGATATCGGTGCCATGAAGCGCTGTTCATTACATCGAATACGCGTTCTATGAATTCGTCGGGTACGTTCTTATGGAATAGATCGCTCATTGAATTTACGAATATGTTTTGCGGCTTCTTCCAAGACAGGGGTAGATCAAGAGAGTTTTCGTGCAGCGTAACCTTGAATCCGTTTGCGTAATTCCGAAGCCCCATGGCTTTGAGCCTTCTCGCCATGCGTTCGGCGTAACAGTGTTTGCACCCGGGACTGATCTTGTCGCAACCCGTCACCGGATTCCACGTCGCTTCCGTCCACTCTATTGATGAGTTCGCCGCCATGATCATCTCCTGTTGTCGCTATTATATTTCCTGAAGATGTCTTTTGCTATCTTTTCTCCATTGGAATTGTGTGTAGCAAAGAAAAGATAGTACAGCACCGCGTTCGTTGGGCCTCGCATCGCCATCGGCCGTGGGACATAGCGAAATCCCGCTACATCTTGAAGTCGTTTTCTAAATGCTTCCGTTACACTCTCGTTTGACGTTTTTTCTTCATATCCCCCGAAAAGATCAGGTTCCCGTTTATAGGCAATTTCTCTCCAAGAATTGTCACCCCAAAAATCATTCATTCTTTTTATTTGTTCTTCAGAAACACTATCGATTTTTCGCCGCAGCACATTCCGATTAATATCCATCATTGGGAAATTAAGAAATATCTCAACAGATTTCATTTGACCTATTTGTTGCAGAATTTCCCATTTCAAATGAAGCCCATACGGATCAAGAATGCACAAGGCTCTTTTAAAGTCCGCGTATTCCACTTTCGGCAAAATTTTCTTCAATTCGACATTACAGTCACCTTCGTAGATGTGGACATCGGATCGTTTACCAGCTTCGTCAGAAAGCGCTTTGATTTTCGCGCTGTTGAGGTCTATGAAATAATACTCTTGGAAAGACGGCTTTATATTGAGTGCATTAATAGGGCTCCCATCAACAACCTCACCGGTCTCTTTCGTCCTATGATGTCCTGCGCCGGCGAAAGCATCTATATAAACATGTTTTAATTTCACCTTCGTCTGGTTTGATATTATTGTTGAATATGCTTTCGCATATTTTTTTAATATTTCGAGCTTTATTTCTGACCAAGGGCCGATAAAATCATACTCGAGTTCTTTTTCCATATAGAGAAATCCCCCATGCCTTTTTTATGATGAATGAAAATTAGGAAAAGATCTTTCAAAAAATCTTAAAGAAAAAATCTCATACCGGATTTATATCATCCGTATTTTTCCGAGAACGCAGCGTCGCTCATGGAAAGAAAAATAATAAATTCTATAAATCCCACTAATGCAGGCACTAACGTCCAGCAAAATATCAAATAAACAAAACCCCACCCTATTTGCCCAAGATAAAATTTATGTATTCCGACCCCTCCCAAGAAAAGCGCGAAAAGTGCTGCCGTAATACGATTCTTTGCGCCACTTTTTGCCTTTTGTCTAACACCACATTTAGGACAAATTTCCGCGTCAGGGTGCAATCTCTCACCACAAGCATAACAGAACTTGAACATTGATGAAGGAGTATCCATTAAAATGCCTCCTGAAGACCGATGTTTTCAAAATTATATTATAACGTTCGAGAAGAAAACCATTGTCTGTCTGAAATAGTTACAATTCTTAATTAGGCCTCTTCCTCCCCACCAAGAGAAAGACTGTGAAGGATTTTAGTTCGCCGCTTTTCGCGGGCTTTATCAAAGTGTGCGCGTCAACCGTCCGCAGGGAGTGAAATCCAGCCGCGGCGAAGGTCTTCATCAAATCTTCACGGTCGAATCCCTCGTGCGCGACTCCGGTCGGATCGGAATGAAACGCACCGTGTTCGAGATCGAGATCGGCTACGCCGATCCAGCCGCCGGGCGCGAGCGCTTCATGGAACCGCGCCGCAATTCCGGGCACATCGTCGATGTGATGGAGCGTCATCGAACTCACTATCACATCCGCCCCGGGCAAAGGGGTTGCGTCCCGCCCCGCGTCCCATAGCAGTGTCGTGACTCCGGTTACTCCGCTCCGCTCGATCTTCTCCTTCAAAACCCCGAGCATCCCCGGCGAGGAGTCAACCGCGATTACTTCGCCGACATACGGCTTCAGCCCTATCGAGACGAGCCCCGTTCCGGCGCCGAAATCCATGAGCCGCTGGCTTCCGTCGAGTTCGATCTCGACGACAATTCTCTCGACGACATCCATCGCGAGCTTTCTACGCGGCTCGTTTGAGTCCCAGTTCGCCGCCTCTTTGTCGAAATCCCGTTTCATATTTTCACTCCCAAGCGGATAGCTTTCTCAATTTCAATCGCCGAGCAGTCTGAACATTTCCCCGGCCAATATTTCGCCGACCGAAACCTCTTCGTTAACGATCGCGGACGCTCCTGCATCGAGTATGTCCTCCGCGAACATGTCGTAGCGAACACGGGAGATAACGTTAATGTTGGGCGAATGGCTTCTGCATAGGTGTATGATGCGGCGAGCCGTCCCGGGGTCCGGAAGCGTGATAACGATGACGCACGCCCGGTGGAGGCCCGCTTTTTCGAGGACTTCGATTTTTCCTGCATCCCCGATCGTGAAGCCGACGCCGTATTCCTCCGCCGCGTCCGCGTTCTTGGGGTTCACGTCGATCACGCTTATTCTCCCCGCCTGCTTCTCCTTGATTATCTTCAGCAGGCTGCGGCCCGCCGGCCCCATCCCCACCACGATTATCAAGCGCCGCTCCGCCGAACACAGCAATTCCTCGGGCTCTTTACTCGGGCCGCCCTCCGGCCCCTTCCGCCTTATCCCAAGCGCCGACTCCGCCAACGCCCCCGCGCGCGGCGACCATCCGACAATGTACGGCGTCGCCACAAGCGTCACCACGGTCACCGAGACGATCAGCTTGAAGTCGCCTGCGGCTATCATCCCCGACGCGACCGCGATATTGACGAGGATAAAACAGAA
>JAKLIR010000163.1 GCA_022709505.1 bacterium
TCACGGCGTCCGCCCGTCGGTGGATGTGATGTTCAAATCAGTGGCCCGGACGTACGGACGCAGATCGCTCGCGGTCGTCCTTACCGGCATGGGCGCGGACGGGCGCGATGGAGTCAAGGATATCAAAAAATGCGGAGGCGCCGTTTTCGCGGAACATGAATCGACGTGCGTGGTTTATGGAATGCCCCGGGCCGCGTTTGAAACGGGATGCGTGGACAAAGTGGTTACTCTCCACAAAGTCGCGGACGAGTTGATCCAAGTGATCGAAAGCTGAAGATTTTACTCCTCGATAGTAAAAATTCTCAAAGACGGAAGATCATTGCTGCGGAAGCGCCGGCGGGAATTTTTCCCTGTTCTTCGCGGCCCATTCTTTCCATTTAGTTATGATGTCGCCCTTTTCACGTGTGAATGTTTTGCCTGATATTTTTTCGAGAGACCTGACCGCTGTTTCGATGAGGATGCTCGAAGAGGAAAAGTCGCCGGGCATGTTGGATGTGAAATTTTTGTTGGGGGCGTCGTTGATAAATTGAATGAGAGCGTCGATCGAATCCCTGCAAGGCAGTGAGCCGAGGACGTCGAGAAGGTCGTCCACCGGAAGCAGTCTCCTCTCGGTTTTCAGACTTGCTATGATCGCCGGTGCTGAGGAGACGCCCATTGAAATAAGCTTGATTTTGTATGAAGCCGCTGTGGAATAATCGTATTTGGAAAGCCATTCGGAGACGAGGCTGTCGGCGATTTTCGCCTTCCTCGCGGTTTCGCTTTCCCTGACTGTTAGTTTTACCGTGTTGGAGTTGACGGAGCCTTTCCATGTGTCCGCCCTCGAGGACTGGGATGAAAACTGAGCGCTGATTGTGTACACTCCCGCCTTTTTGAATGTGTAGCAATCGGATATGTCGAAATTCTTTCTACCGTGGTACTCGCCGGGTTTTATGACTATTGTAGCGTCAGGATATTCGGGTCTCGCCGGAAGGCAATCCGGCTTTACCGAATCTTTAGAGTCGCTTGTGATGGTGAAGAAAAGACCGGTTCCGTCGATCGCGCCGTCGCCGAAAAAGTGCGCAGGCACTTTAAATGGTTTGTTGGAAAGGCTTGTTATTTCCACGCTCACTATGACCGGCTCTCCAGCGGAAATACTGTCCGTGGATGAAGAAAGCTTTACTTTGAAAGCGTCATCCGCATGGCAAACGCCGCAAGTCAAAAATAACGAGATCATTAATATCGGGACCGCGGCTGAAAATATTCTGGTGTGATTTCTCAACATCATACGTCTCCGAACAAGTTTTCGTAAATTATAGCATTTCGGCGTTATTGAGAACGATATGTCTATGATTTCCTTGAAGGCCGGATTACGGGCCAAATTATTGCGGGACCGGAACATGTCATGTTGACACGCACAATCGGCGGGTTAGTATTATAGGACTGAAGGACGGGATGAACGATTACAGACGAAAAATTGAGTTAGAAGTTTTGCCGAGGGTGGTGCGGCCCGGGCGTTATACGGGTGGAGAGCTGAACAGCTTTCGAAAAGATCTCGAAAAAGCCGATGTTAAGGTTGCGCTGTGTTTCCCGGAGTTATATGAGATTGGGATGTCCAACCTCGGCTTTCAAATCATATACGATACGATCAACCGGCTTCCATGGGCGGCTTGCGAGCGTGCTTTCGCTCTATGGCCGGACATGGAAAAGGAGATGGCCGGGAGAGGGCTGCCCCTATATACGCTCGAAAGTTTCAGGCCGGTCGCGGATTTCGACGTCGCGGCGTTTTCATTCTCATACGAAATGACATACACGAACGCTCTCGCGATGATAAGAAGCGCGGGGATTCCTCTGAGGGCTGCTGATAGAGCAGGGAAGCATCCTATCGTGATTGCCGGCGGGGTGAGCACTTACAACCCTGAACCGCTCGCGGATTTCATGGATGTTTTCGTTGTGGGAGAAGGCGAAGAGGTTACGGTCGAGTTACTGTCCGTGGTAAGAGAGGCGAAGAATAACGGCGCGGCGAAAAATGAGATTCTCGCCATGTTATCAAAGATCGAAGGAGTCTATGTTCCGGCCTTGTGCGGTACGTTTGAGTCGGAGGGGAGAACGATCGTCGGGGGAAACGACCGCGAGTCCGGTCCGAAGGTGACAAAGAGATATGTAAAGGATTTAAATGAAATACCTTATCCTGAGAGTTTCATAGTGCCGGGAACGGAAGCGGTGCATGACCGGATACAGCTTGAAACGTTCAGAGGATGCACACAGGGTTGCAGGTATTGTCAGGCGGGAATGGTTTACAGACCGAGAAGGGAAAGGAAGGCGGCCGGCCTCGTGAATTCCGCCGCGGTATTGTATGAAAGAATGGGCTGTGAGGAAATTTCACTTTTGTCTTTGAACGCGCCGGATTATTCGGAAATGGAAACATTGATGGACGGCTTGATGGAATACACCGCTCAGAGGAAGATCTCGATTTCATTGCCATCGACGAGGATGGATACATTCACGGGGGAACTCGGAAGAAAGATGAGGGCTGTGAGAGGGACGGGGCTCACTCTCGCGCCGGAGGCGGGGACCCAGCGGCTCCGGGACGTGATAAACAAGAGAATAACAGATGAAGAGATAATGAGAACCATCGATTACGCCGTGGGCTCGGGATGGAAAAAAATAAAGCTCTATTTCATGATCGGGCTGCCGACGGAGACGACCGAGGATGTGGAGGGGATCGTGACGCTCGTGAACAGGATGGCCCAAAGGATGAGAGCCGGGGGCAAAGGCAAAAGGGGCAAGCCTGATTTCACGCTGAGCGTGTCGAATTATATTCCCAAACCGCATACGCCTTTTCAGTGGGACGGGATGGACTCTATGGAGTCGCTTCGTGAAAAGCAGGCGATACTGAGGAGGAACATCGATCACAGGAGAGTGAAACTCGATCTTCACGATATATCGACGAGTCTGCTCGAAGCAGTGTTCGCGAGAGGCGACAGAAAGCTCGGCGTTGTGCTCGAAGAAGCTGTCGAGGCCGGATGCCGTTTCGATGGATGGAACGAGAAATTCGATATCGCGATGTGGAGAGCCGCTTTCGATAAACACGGGATAGACATGAATTTTTATTCCTGCGGCGGTGTCGCTCCGGATTCCATGTTGCCATGGGATCATATACATTGCGGAGTTAGCAAGAATTATTTGAAAAAGGAACGCGCGCAAGCGATGGAAGGGTGCGTCACGCCGACATGCATCAATGGTTCCTGTTCGGGATGCGGCGCGGGATGCGAAAGCGCGCGGGAAATTCAGTGAATACGCATGGAAGCTGAAAAGAGACATAAATACGAAATGATTCTCGCCCGTTGCCACGAGGTGCGGTTCTTGTCGCATCTTGATTTCATGAGGGCGATCTCGCGAATGTTGCGACGCACCGGTTTGCCGATATATTTTTCCGAGGGATTCAATCCCAAACCGAAGGTTTCGTATATGACGCCGCCTCTTTCGACCGGACATACGAGCGAGTGCGAGAGAGTGATCTTTTCATTGATGCGGCAGATGGATTTGTCGGATGTAAGCAATAAAATTGAAAAAATGCTGCCTCACGGCTACAAGCTCATCGAGTTGAACGTAATTGAAGAAAATCAACCGAAAGCGACTGCTCCGGACGCCGTGGAATACTACGTTTTTGTAAGGAAAGGCGCGGAAAGATATGAGTT
The DNA here is from genome assembly GCA_022709505.1 of bacterium. Taxonomy (GTDB): domain Bacteria; phylum UBP15; class UBA6099; order UBA6099; family UBA6099; genus JAKLIR01. The sequence goes on from JAKLIR010000163.1 coordinate 3,678, forward strand.
TCCGCAAGATGCTGAACGAACAGAGGTAGCTGGTAAAATCTTGATGAGAGTCCCTACTATAGAGGAACGGATGGGATTGAAGATATTCTCGGAAATGAACGTAACTGAGGATTTTCTCGGGGAATTTTCCGAATGTCATGTGTTTTTGCTTCCAAGCGGCGCCGAATTTAAAAAACCCGAAGCGGCGGTGTGCCCCGAACTCCGTTGCGGGAAAGAAGATTTGTATTTTCATAGAATGCAGGAAAAGTCAGGGATTTTCACATAGAAAACCCGGATCAATAAAGGAAAAAAACAGTTGACACGGTTGGAAATACGTCTATTATATAGTATGCCAAAAGAGCCGACGTGGTGGAATTGGCAGACACGCTAGCTTGAGGTGCTAGTGCGCAAATACGCGCATGCCGGTTCAAGTCCGGCCGTCGGCAAAGAAATAGGGTGGTGAAGAAATGGGCGGATGGAAATTGTTTTTTTTTGATAGACATTTGTTAAAAATTTCACATGCCCCGGGTGAAACATGGCCAGAATAAACAAGTACAAATTCCCTAAAACAACTATTGAAAGACTTTCGTATTATTTCAGGGCTCTCGACGAGTTGTCGAAGAGGGGAATCGACACAATTTCGTCTGAGGCGCTCGGCGTGAAGCTCAACGTCAAGTCGAGTCAGATTAGGAAAGACCTGTCGTACTTCGGTGATTTCGGCAAGAGGGGCATGGGATACGATGTAAAATATCTCACCAAGGAATTGAGATATATTCTCGGTCTCGACCGAGAATGGCCGGTGATCGTTATGGGCGCCGGGCATTTCGGGATTGCTATTGCTCAATACACCATGTTCAAGAAACATGGTTTCAATATCGTTGCTCTTTTCGATGTCAGCGAGGAACGTGTGGGGAAAGATGTGGATGGAATTAAGATTCTCCACTTGAACGAGCTTGAGAAATTCATCGGCGAAAATAATGTTGAGATCGCGATTATAGCTGTTCCTCCGAATGCGGCTCAGGACGTGACTAATCTTCTCGTCGATGCCGGGATCAAGGCAATCCTGAACTTTGCGCCGGTGTCATTGAAAGTGGAGAAAGACGTTCGAGTTCTCTCCGTGGATCTTACGACTAAGCTCGAAGCGCTCGCGTACTACATGAGCTATACTCGGGATAAGCTCTGGAAAGTATTCTCCTGATTTTTGATTTATCCGCTGACGTGTCATAAACCTGATTTTTCGCCGGAAAAATCCGAAAATCGTAAAAAGGGCGATCTACTGCATTGCATCATCGCCTCGAATCCGGTCACATACGAAACAGTATGCTACATCATTCTCGCTCGATGCGTCTTGTATCTGATCTCTTTTTCCGATTTCAATCCACATTGAAAAAAATGTGGGATAAACTTTGAATTCAATCATTTTGTAAATAATTAAATTTATTTTAAGATATATATATTGAAAGTATATTATATTGCCGAGGCCGTTTCCGAACGGTTTTGCATGTGAAAGCCGTGTCGGGCATACGGGTTCTACGATCTTTGCGGACATTATTCCGCGGATCAGGTTAGGTGTAATGAATAAACGGGAGTTGCTTTCAAAACGACCGAGCTTCTCTGCTATCAGGTTGTGCTGTGTAGCGGCTCTGTTTATTTTATTCACAATTGTTCCAACTGTTGTTTCGAAAGCGGAAGAGAGCGCCACGGCGACTGTTCAGATATCGGATCAGGAAAAGAAGGAACCGATCGGCACACTGATAGATTCGGTTGACAAGCTTAAGCCGGCGGTGGCGACCGGCACTGTGGAAGTGAAGGAAGATAGTAAGAAGAATGATTCTGCCGCTCCAGATCAGAAAGCTTCTCAGGGATCCGCGACTCAGACGGTGAGTGTTGAAACCGGAAAAAAATCCTCTGATACAACGAGCAACGCCGCGACGAAGAAATCGACTGCGGGGGCTTCAAAAGAATCGGACTCGAAAAGAAAGCAGGCATCAGCATCATCATCCAAATCGAGTTCGACGGTTCTAAAGAAAAAAACCGGGAATGAACCCGCGCCACCGAAGCCGGTTGTCGAATCGGAGGAAAAAGCAGCGCTTCCGATCGTTGTGCCGACCGAAAAGAATACCGGTTCGGAGAGAGCTGAAAAAACAAATATAGAGAAAAAGCAGGACGAACCCGCGATAAGCGTTACGCCGCCGACGGAAACCGTCGCATCGGAGCCGGAACCAGTGCAGGAAGATACCGGACCGGCGATGTTCTTCGTCAGGTCGGGGCCGATATTTTCACAGCAGGAAAGGAAAAGGCGAATCGAACGGCTCAGGATTGCGGGATATCACCCGGCCGTGGTTCAAGATTCGACCAAGGATGAAAAAGACAAATGCTATCTCGAACTCGGTCGTTTTACGGACATGGAGCTCGCATTGAGTCTATTGATGGTTATAAAGGGAGTTGACAACGATTTCTATGTTATCGGAAACAAAGCGGGACGCCGCCCCGGAGAGACAGTGTTGTCTTCAAGAGATATGGATCGACTTTTCCCGCACGTTGCCGGAGAGTCCGGCGAGGATCAATTCAAACTTCTGACGACTCGCCCGATCGAAGCGGAACCGAAGATCGACAGAGTAGCGCAGGTCGATGAAAGCGGCGATAACCGGAAACTGATCGTAAGAAAAACCATAAGCAGCAGGGACAGAGCAAATATCGGCGGGAACTTCAATGAACCTCCGGCAAATACGAACATTCCCATTGATGACAATGCAAGACCGCAGGTGATAAGAAGAGCCATAAACAATGCTCCGGTTGCTGAGAACTCGCCGGTCAAGGCGGAGCAGCCGGGATCGAACCTGAAGGAGCAACTGAGGAAGTACGCGTGGGACATGAGAAAACAGGGATACGGAGTGTATCTTGATGACGAATCCACCACGAGTTCGGAGGGAGTGCTCGTGGGAATGTTCGACAACAAGAAGGCGGCTATCGAGCTCGGTGAAGAGCTGAGAAACTACGGTTATTCCGTGAACGTGGTTCAAGAACCCGGCTCGTCGAATCAGTTCTATGTTTACGCAGATCCGGAAAGCACGTCGAGGGAGATTATCGTAACTTCAAGGAACAGCCTCGAAAGCCATAAGGCGGACGAGAAGTTCGAGCCTCCGGCTAATCCTCCTGTGGATTCAATTATAAATTTGATGAGAACGAGACCCAAGTAGCAGCCGTTTGTTTCAACTCGAAAGAATTTTCTCCAACGCGTCCGGTTTGTTAGTGATAATCCCATCTATCCCGAGATCGACGAAACGCTTCATCGTTTCGGTGTCGTTTATCGTCCATGAAATCACTTTCAAATTCTTTTCGTGTGCTTTTTCTATGAACTTTGCGTTTATCTGATTTTTATTGGGAACAACAGCGTGGCAGCCTCTTTTCAAGGCGGCTCTGATGGGCATGGCGTATAGGATTGGCATCACAAGGTTACCGGTCTTCAGTGATGGTTCGAGAGTTTTAATATCAGATAGCACGGAGGGGATGAAACTCGTGACGATCGTCGCTTTG
>JAKLIR010000164.1 GCA_022709505.1 bacterium
ACGGGCCCGGGTGGCGTTCCATTGTATATTTAATGGGCTGCAATTTCAGATGCCGCTGGTGTTCGAGCCCGCAGACTTTCGAGCAGCATCCGGTGTTGATGACATTCGGCAACTTGGAAAAATATCCGCACCGGGCCGCGGCATGCTGCAAGCGCGGCGCCGTTTCAGTTTCAGGAAGGAAGTCGAACACCGACAGATCATTGTGTTCCGATTGCACGTCGATGGAATGCGCGGCTTTTTGCATCGACGGGTCCCGCGAGGTTGCGGGTTACACTACAACCGTCGAGGATGTTCTCAGCGAAGTCGGAGAGTTCAAAAAGTTCAGCAGGAACTACGGTGCAACCCTTTCCGGCGGCGAGCCTACACTGCAATGGAATTTCTACATCGAACTTCTCAAAGGTTTTAAGTCTTGCGGCTGCAATACAGCCGTCGAGACGAACGGCAGTTCGGTCAATCTGGTGGAATCCGCCGAATGGGTCGATCTTTTCATTATCGACATAAAACATATCGACGACGCAAAGCATGTTGAACTCACGGGATGCTCGAATGCAAACGTCCTTTCGAACGTACGAGAGCTCGCTAAGCGTTCGCATACCGTCTGGGTGCGAATCCCTCTGATCCCGGGAATAAACGATGGAGAGAATCTCTCCGAGACAGCGAGGTTCCTGAAATCGATTAATAACGGGAATCTGAGCGTTGAAATCCTCGGCTACCACCGCCTCGGTGAATACAAATGGGAAGCGGTCGGTAAAGAATATCCCATGAAGGATACCGCTCAACCGAGCGAACGCGACGTTGCAAACGCGAGGGGAGTATTTCGCGATCAAGGAATAAACGTGATTGTCACTTGACCCGTAAATCCGATTTTGCTCCGGTTCAAAACGCCGTTGACATGCTGTCCAGCCTCGGTATCACGTCGCCGGTCAGAATATCCGGCGAGAGATGTCTCGCGTCGCCGTACTGACCGTGAATTCTGACGAGTACGGGTTCCGGATATTTCTCAGGATGAGTCATGACGTCTATGAGTTTCTTCGGAGAGAACACGTTGAAATACGCGTACATGAGAGAGCGGCCTTCGGGAGAGGCGAAACCGAAAACGGCGTCTATCACTTCCCTTAAATAGTTCGTTTTGTCATCAATCGATTTATCTTTAAGAGGGTCGGGATTGATGCTCAGGGCCACCGCGCTGCCGCCCGTCATGAGAGCGTAATCGAGCTTGGCCTGAGAGGCGATCCGGCCAAGAAGCCCCTTTTTCCCGGAATCAACTTCAGGATCGATCCCATAGCTGAGGCGTTGTCGCGCGAGACGTCCGTTGGGGGTGGCGCCCGTCCAATATCCGTAGAGCATGTTCGTGCTCGGCGTACTCCAGTCCGCCGCGAAATTCTTACCGAACGAATTTTTCTTTGAGTTCACAATCGAACTGACCTTCTTTTGCAATTCGACGGTCTCATCGTCTGCTTCTCTGTCGTTGTTTCCGAACTTCGGGGGTCTCGTCAGAAGAAAATCCCGGAGATCTTCGTATCCTTTGTAATCGCTTCTCAGAGCGCTGATAAGTTGCCCGAATTCGAAACCGAACATATCCCCTTGATTGAACAGATACTTCATTGCGATGAAGGAATCGGCTACAGTGCCGAGACCGTGGATCAGGCAACCGGAGCCGTTGTACTTCGTTCCATTTGAATTGACGTCTCTCATATCCGCGCCGCTTTCACGGCCGCCCATGAACGCCGAGTGGAACGGAGTCGGCGCCATGGCGAGAGCACCGGTGCATCCGTTCGCCGCTTCCACCATCCTGTTGAGATAGTAATTGAAATGACCATAGAACGCCGTCTTGACATCATCCACTGACTTGAATTGTTCCGCGTTCAATCCGAGTTCCCGTCCGGACGGCCCTATTTTCTTTCCGGTGATCATCGAAACACCGTCATTGAGAGTCAGTTCGAGAATTTTCGCGAGGTTGAGCCAACTGTTGGTCGTGTTTGCCGACTCCTTCCCCATTATCAGAGGCTCCTGACATCCGGCCGCGGCGTACAACGGCATGTCTTTTCTCTCGATATTCTTTACAGCCAACGCTTCGAACACTGACGGGTCGCTGAAAAACGAAGGCGTGCTGTGTCCGAACTCGAACATGAAACTGGTTATTTCCTTGTAAACGTCGTCCGGCGTATTCGGGTGCACTTTCACGGAAAGGTTGGGTTGCGAGTAATTTGATTTCCGGAAGGCTTCGAGAATGACATACGTCATTTCGTTTGTGAGGTCCTTGCCGTTCTCATCCATGCCGCCAACCATGATGTTCTGAGATATCGCCCAGTTGCGGTCCCCCACGCAGAAGAACGCAAGGAGGTGCCTGACGAGCTCCACCGAGAGCTCCCGAGAGACGGGCGACGCCGCTCTGAACGGTTCGAGCATCCTGTCGAGATTGCCCACCGAGAAGGCGAACGGGTTAGGCAGTTGATCGAGATTCATCGTCTGCCACAAAATGATGAATGATTGAATCGCCTCGTAAAGATCACCGGCCGCCTCTTTTGGAACCTTGCGGCACGTTCGCTCTATCAGTTGGAGTTCCGATTTGCGTGTCGGGTCGTTTTCCTTCGAAGCAAGCTCCGCGGCAATGCCGGCATATCTTTCAGCGATTTTTTCCGCTGCTGACAGCGTGATCTTCATCGCTTCATAAAAGTCGGAATGCGCCGGGTCGGTGTTCTTTTTGTCATCCAATTCTTTCTTCAGGAGAGCCGTCCCTTTATGCATCGCGTCGGCGAAATCGGGGATCGTGTGCCCGGTTACTCTTTCCACGAAATAAACCACTTCCCTCGTCTCATTTCCCGTATTTTTATAGACAGACGCCAACTTTTCAGCGAACGGCTGTTCTTTCCAGAAACCGCGCACCTTTTCAATTCTTTCCCGCGTTATTCCCGCTCCATCCGGAGTGATGTCGTTGTAAACGGCGTCTTCATCGCAATAGCCTTCGAAGGTCTCAATCTTGAAATCGGGATTTATGAGAGCGTAGCTTCTGGCGAAAGCATCCGCTTCGGTCCCGGCGAACACTTCTCCTTTTCTTATCGAAAGAGGCAGATTCTCGGCGACGGAGGAAAGCAGGAGAGCCTGAGTCATGGCTGGAGAAAAGGAAGCGCCGAGTTCCTTGAGCTTCTCCATCATGATTTCCTTGCCGAAAAACCATCCGTCGAGCCTGTCGGACTTGGAATTCTGATCCTGTATCAAATCTATATATTCGGATAATCGCCCGGGTTGCAACTCGCTGAAATTCATCGTCTGCTCCTCCGCTTTTAAGGGTTTACCGTTCTTATGAAATCAAAGACACCGTCTTCAAGCCGCGCAATTCCAAGCCCCTCGGCCGCGACAAGCGCCGCTCCGTAAACAGCATTCTCAAAATCCATCACGTTCACCGGCATGTAAAACTTCCTCGCCATTATCTCCTGCCAGAGCCGACTCTTCACAAGACCGTTGCCGGCGCCTGTTACAGACTTCCCCGCCACCCCTTCAAATCTATTATAAAAACCTAACAATTCCTCCGCAACGCCTTCCATCACCGCCCGCGCCCGATGCCCCATCGAAAAATTATCCGTCCCAATCCCCGTGAAACCCGCCCGCTTGTTCGGCTCTCTTCTCGTTCCCCTCAAGTACGGTTCAAACCTCAGTCCATCGCTCCCATCCGGGATTCGCGAAGCGAGATCATCCATCCTCGCGAAAACGTTCACGTTTTCTCTCTCGGCGGCAGTCAACTCTTTTATGTCCGCGAGAATGGCGTTTCTCAGCCACGTGTAACATATTCCGCCTGTTATTCCCGCGCCGACGAGAATGAAACGCCCCTTAAGAAAACTCCTCGTGTCCACGCCGGGAGTCTTCTTATATCCATTAATAACAGCACATACCTGACTACTTGTTCCGATATTGATCAGAATCGGCGATTCGGGGGAAATTACGCCGCTGCCTACCATGGACATCTGATTGTCGCCCCCGCCCGCGACGACCGGGGTTCCCTCCCTGAGGCCGGTCATCGTAGCAGCGGCCGCGCACACCCTCCCCGCGGAATCGCCCGGCTGCACGACTTCCGGAAAGATAGCCCTATTCAGACCGAGCCTTTCAATGCACTCTCCATGCCATTCTCCCTTGCGAGTGTTGAAAACCCCGGAACTGAAGGCATTCGTCACATCTGTTAAATAAGCGCCCGGCCCGGTGAATTTCATTCTCACAAAGTCCGTCGGGAAAAGCACCTTGCTGATTTTTTCATAAACTTCAGGCTCGAATTCTTTTAAATGAAATAGAGTCGCCCCCATGAAACCGCTCGCCATTACATCAATACCGAGATCATCGAAAATATCGCTCCCGATAATCGAGGTCATCTGTTGAACCGTGGTTCCGCCGTTGAAACGATCCGAACGTTTGTTCGCCCTTTCATCCTGCCAGTTGATAACCGGCCCGATGATGTTTCCATCCGCATCATAAAGCACTGCGCCGTGCATCTGTCCCGAAAATCCGACCGCTTCAACCTCGACACCCGAGGCGCTCCCAATGAGTTCTTCGATAGCTTCGCAAGTCGCGCGCCATATCACCTCGGGCTCCTGCAACGCAACGCCGGGGTAGTCACGGGAAGCCACCTTCCCCATCCTCAACGTCGAAACGTCAACAAGGCCCGCTTTTACACTCTGCGTGCCGACGTCTATTCCGAGAATGCACTTCATCTCGCCCCTCCTAATCACAGCCCGATAAAAACGGATTTAGGCGTTTGCCGTCGCCCGACTAATTATATACCTTGTTTTTGGTTTTTGCGGGTCATAAAATATGATGTTCATAAATTCGGAGGTGGCGGAATGAAAAAATTCATGATTGCATTCACAGTAGCAGCTCTTTTTTTAACATCTCATTCGGCGTTCGCTGCCGGCCCCGGCGGCGAGATCCCGGAATTCAAGGAGGCTAACCGCGCCCCCTATCCTTCCTTCCTTTTCGATAAGACACCTGACATCGTCAGCGTCGTCCAGACTCCGGCGCGGCCTCTCGCCAACCAAAACGTGAAGATAACCGCCGTCGTCAAACGAGACGTCAACCGCGCATCACTACCGGTGAAAACCGTCTCCCTTTTCTACTCTTCAAATGACGGCGCCTCGTGGGAAAAAATCGAAATGCTGCGCAGCGATACGGACGGCGATCTCTATTTAGCATACCTTCCCACATTCCCCAGCGGGACAAAGGTGACTTATTACGTACAGGCGATCGACAGCTCCGGAAGCATGACTTCCGAAGTTCCCGGCATGGCTTCCATGGACGGAGACAACATCAAAAATCTCGTCGGTGTAACCGATGTTGATGAAGACGATCAAACTGTGCCGGCGGACATCGACGTTCAACGACTCGAAGCCGGCTACGACGAATCGAACATCTACGTCAGACTTGTAGTGGAGGGAAAGCCCGGAAAGGGAGAGATCAACGGTCGCGGTATGTACGTCTATCTAATGCCCGTGCTGAACCTCGATATTCACGGCGGTGGGCTCGCCTCCCTGTTCGACGTCCCTATCCTCGCCTACGCACCGATCCTTTCAAGCTACCTCGGCGTGGAGCCGCAGGGGTTGTTCAGGTTGTCGGAACTTCTCGCCACGAAGAAGTCCATTCCCGGATCGGATGTTAAATTGAAAAAAGGGGCGCACGAGCTTTTGCTTCGCTTCAAGCGCGTCGCGCTCGGCGAATCAAAAAGCGGTCGTTTTGAAATAGCGGCGCTTACATCGGCTATCAAGAACATGGACGGTCTGCTTCCGTGGGAGGCGGCGCCCTTCCTGACGATTTACCTGCGCAATCACGAGTACACTGTCGCATCCACAGCGCCGGAACCCGTTGCATTCAAAGCCGGCGTCGCCCAGATTGACATAACGCCCCCGGTCGGCACGCCGCTTTCAGGCTATGGCGACAGAAAAGGCGAACCTTCGAAAGGTGTTCACGACCCTCTGATGGCGCAAGCGCTCGTGCTCGACGCCGGCGGCGAAAAAATCGTTTTCATAACTGCGGACTTTTTCTACATCAGACGCAATTTCTACAAAACCGTGGCGAGGATGATAGAGGAAGAAACAGGCATCCCGAGAGACCACGTCATGATCTCGGCCTCACATTCCCACTCGAGCTCGGGAGGAATGTTCCCGGAACTGGCCCTTCTCGGCGGCGCGGTGAGCCCCGGACTACTTGAAGCCGTGGAAAAGAAATTCGTTAAAGTCACGGTTGATGCGAACAAGAAACTACAGCCGGCCAAGGTCGGAGTCGGCATGGGCGAAGCGCCCGAACTCACTCAGAACAGACGCGAAGGAGGAGGTTCGGATTCATCAGCGCCGACCGATCCCGAACTGAGAGTCCTGCGAGTTGACGATCTCAAAGGCAAACCAATCGCGGTGCTGTATAATTTCTCCGCGCACCCGACGGTGCTCGGCGGCTCGAACAGACTCTTCTCAGCCGAGTTCCCCGGCGCGACGAGAAAAGAAGTCGATAAGTTGTTCCCCGGTGCGATCGCTTTGTTCGCGAATAGTTGCCTCGGCAACTCGGGCCCCAACTGCCCCGGAGATTGCGGCGGCGGCTTCAAAACTATCGAAAAACAAGGCTCTCTTTTCGCGGATCACATCAAACAAATAATGAATGGCATAAAAACATCTGAAAAAGCGCCGTTCTCGTTTATCTCACAGGAGATAATGATACTTCCGGATCTCGACATGTGGACCACAATGAATGCTCTTCGTATCGGAGACGCTGCTTTCGTGACCGCGCCCGGCGAGCCGTACGTGGAAATCGGCTTCCCGGTTAAAGCCGCTTCCAAAGACATGGGCCTCCCCATCACGTTCATCCTCGGCAACACAAATGACGGTGTCGGCTACATCATTCCGAAAGAGTGGTACGACAAACATGTGTACGAAGCACTGTTCTCCATGTTCGGCTCAACGGAAGGCGAGTTCGTGCGGGATCAGATGATAAGACTGGTTAAGCAACTGAAATAAATCGGGACGAACGGCGGCGGCGCGCCTCAGCATACATGGGCGCACTGTTGACGAATCCGGAATGAAACCGAATCCGTCACTCGGATTCGGGGGCAATGATTCAGAGTGGATGAAATGCAAGGCGGAAGGAGCATTTTTGAAGTGAGCGTACCGGGATGTACGTGAACGAAAAAATGCGACGACAACGAAGCAGTTCGC
>JAKLIR010000165.1 GCA_022709505.1 bacterium
CAGCATCAACCCATCCTTGTACGCCTGCTCCACAATTCGCACCGCTTCATCCACGGTGATCTTTTCACTCTTGAGTTGTCCGATCTCGTGTTCGATCTCGGCGCCGGAATTGATCTTCAAGCACGTGCGTGTCGAGTGGCTGCATTTGTTCAGCCGAACGCGGCACGCGCACTCGGACACCACGACCGATTTTGCCTGCTGTATAACGGGTATCACATCGCGTAAAGGAGTCGCGCGGCCCGAGTGATATTTCGCCCCGTACAGATTTATAATCGGCTTGAAAAAATATTTACCGAGAAACCCGAAATAAACGGTTTTCGACAGAGAATCGTAAAAATCGAGCACGTCGAGCGTCTGCTTCATGTATGAGCGCATCAAAAAGAAACGAAGAGGGTCTTTCCTGTCCTTGACCTTCCATTTCTTCCCGAAAAGCTCGATCCCGGCTTCCGGTTCACCCGTCTGCTTTCCGCCCGTTGCGCCCTGTTTTGTTTTTTTCATAAGCTGATTAACCGTGATGCAATTGGAATGACCGCCCGTAAACGCCTATCTCGTCGCCATATCCACCGCGAGCTGCGCGAGAGTCCGCGCCCCGACCCCGGTCGCGCCTTTTTTATAATAACGGTCTTTTTTATCCATGAACGAAGTGCCCGCAATGTCCAGATGCGCCCATGGAGCGCCATCCGCGAAAGACTCGATGAAGAGCGCCCCGGTTATCGCGCCGCCGTTGCGGCCGCCGACGTTTTTCATATCTGCAATGTCGCTTTTCAGCAACTCTTTATATTCCTCGTCCGTCGGCATCCGCCACATGCGCTCGCCGCAGGCTTCCCCCGCCGCCGAGATCGCCGCCGCAAGCTCGTCGTTCGTGCTGAACAGCCCGGTCCGCAACGTCCCGAGGGCGACAATGCAAGCGCCCGTCAGCGTGGCGACGTCTATGATCGGCGACATTTTTTTCTTCGCCGCGTAGCACACCGCGTCGCTCAAAATCAGACGGCCTTCGGCGTCCGTGTTCAGAACCTCTATTGTTTTCCCGTTCATTGCCCGGACGATGTCTCCGACTTTTTGCGCGTTGCCGCCCGGCATGTTGTCTATCGCGGGAACGAGGGCTGTTACGTTGATCTTCGGTCGAAGAGCCGCGATCGCCCGCATTGCGCAAATCACCGCCGCGGCGCCCGACATATCGCTCTTCATGTCCTCCATCGAATTCGATGGTTTCAGCGATATGCCGCCGGAATCGAATGTTATCCCTTTCCCTATCAAGGCCAAGTTCTTTTCGGACTTAGGGTTGCCTTCATATTTCATCTCAATGAACACGGGAGAGTCGTGGCTTCCGCGCGCCACTCCGAGAAATGCGCCCATTTTCATCTTCACTATTTCCGACTTGCCGAACACTTTGATTTTCAATCCGGAACTTCGAGAGATGCTTTTAGCGCGCGCAGCGAGTTCGCCGGGCGTCAGCACGTTCGGAGGCTCGTTCACCATATCGCGCGCGAGATTCGCGGACTCCGCCATTATCACGCCAGTCCTCAATCCGCGCCCGGCAGCGATCGCATCCGCCTTTTCTTTAATTAGAATGGTAACTTCAACAGCATCGCCGTCTTTCCCTTTCTTCGTCGATATGTATTTATCAAACCCATAGCCGCCGAGGATCGCGCCTTCCGCGATCGCCCGCCCCGATTGTTCCGGGCTCAGCCCGCCGGCGCCCGCGCCGTGCGCGACCGTACCGATCCGAACGGCCTTCATGGCTTTCGCCTTGTTGATCGAAACGCTCGCGGCGAGCCGTGCTGCGTCCGCGCCGAATGCTTCTTTCTTTCCGAGCCCGACGAGAACCACTCTCTCCGCGCCGATCTTTCCTCCTCCGGGAAGCACTGCCGTCTCTTCCTTCCGCCCCTTGAATTCACCTCGTTTGATAAGTTTCGAAACAGCGCCCCCGAGCGCCGCATCGATCGCGCCGGTCGCGCCTCCCGGCTTCGCGACGCCCTCGAAGAGATTCACTATCAACACATCGCCCTTATATGCGGCGACATCCTTCGCTTCGCTTTTTATCTTCATTCGTCCGGCTCCTGAATAAATTGCTTATCGGCGACAAAGACATTCTATATCTTCGCTTTGCCGATTTCCTTCTGTCCTTGATATTTTCCTTTTCTGTCCGCGTACGAGGTCTTGCACACGGATTCCGCGGCGATGAAAATCACCTGCGCGATCCCTTCGTTGGCGTACAACCTCACGGGAGCGGCTGATGTGTTCGCTATGCTTATCGTGACAACGCCTTCCCACTCCGGTTCGAGGGGGGTGATATTAATCAGCACGCCGCATCTCGCATAGGTGGATTTACCGGTGCAAAGCCCGAGCACGTCTCTGGGTATCCTGAAATACTCCACGCTCTTTCCGAGAACGCAAGTACCGGGCGCGAGCGCGAAGCACGATGTCTCCACTTGTTCGTAACTCGCGCCTGCCGTGTTCTTAGGATCTATAGCTTCGTTCGCACCGATTACGGGCACGAGAAAAGTTTCGCTCAGCCTGAAATCATACCCGTAAGAAGATACGCCGTAGGAAATGACGCCGTCCCGCGCCTGTCCCGGTTCGAAAGGCTCGATCATGCCGCCTTTGCCCGACATTTTTCTTATCCACTCGTCATTCTTTACCATTTTCCCATCCCATCTCAATTTGAAGTTTCTGAAGTTTAACAAAATAGAAATATACTGTCAAAAACACAGAGGCGCGCCGCCGGGGCCTTCTAACTCCGAGTACAAATAAAAAGGCCGCGCAGTGGGGCGCGGCCTTTCGATGTTTTTGAAAAATGGCTTCTAACCCACATTCCTCACCAATGTGGGTTGAAATCGGAAAAAGAGATTAGATACAAGGCGCATCGAGCGAGAACGAGGAAGCATACTGTTTCGTATGTGACCGAGTTCGAGTCGATGATGCAACACAGTAGATCGCCCTTTTTACGATTTCCCGGATTTTTTCGGAGAAAAATCCGGTCTAAGACGCCGAAGGCAGCCCCGCCATAAGTCTCATGATGGTGTCCTGATCGGATTTTTCGCGGGACAGTTCCGAAGCGATCTTTCCGTGGCGAAGCACCAGAATCCGGGTCGAAAGATTGATAACCTCCGGCAGTTCGCTCGATATCAAAAGAACACCGGCGCCGTCTTTTGCAAGCTGGTCGATGAGGCTGTGAATCTCGGCTTTCGCCCCCACGTCCACACCGCGGGTCGGCTCGTCGAGAGCGAGAATACCGCACTTCGCGGCAAGCCACCGGGCGAGCACGATCTTCTGTTGATTGCCGCCTGAAAGAGACGCCACGAGCGCGTCGATACTTCTCGCGCGCACCCTCATCTTTTTGAAATACTCGTTCACCACTTCCTTCTCTTCCCGTTGTTTGATGAAGCTGAAGCGGGAAATCCTTTCGAGGATCGGAAGCGTGAGATTGTCCTTGCAGCTCATGAGAAGGACCAAGCCGTGTCTCTTTCTGTCTTCGGGCACGAGCCCGAGTCCGAGAGAAACGGCCTCGGTCGCGGATTTGATCTCGACTTTCCTGCCTTTGATGTAAACATCTCCCGTCGCGTTGGGGTCCAAGCCGAACAAAGCTTCGGAGATTTCGGTGCGGCCCGCGCCGACGAGCCCGGCGAAACCGAGGACCTCTCCGGCTCTGAGGCTGAAATTGATGTTGCTGAATTTGCCCGGGCTCGAAAGGTTTTCGACTCTTAGAAGTTCCTCTCCGAGCTCCGCTTTCAGATGTGCGGGGAAATACTCTTCGATCCGGCGGCCTATCATGAGCTCGACGAGGGAATTTTCATCGAGTTCCAAAGTCTTCCTCGTGCCTGCGACTTTTCCGTCCCGCAGCACTGTTATCGTATCGCAAAGATAAAAAATTTCCTTAATGCGATGCGAAACGTAAATCGAGGTCACGCCGCGTTTCTGAAGGTCTTTTATCAGCGCGAACAGCCGCTCCGCTTCGTGCTGGGAAAGACTGCTCGTGGGCTCGTCGAAGATGATGACCTTCGCCCCGCGGCCGACCGCAGCCGCGATCTGCACGAGTTGCTGCTGGCTCACCGTCAGCTCGCCGAGCGGACGGTCAACGTCGAGGTCGGCGTCGATCGTCGCGAGCAAGCGTTTCGCCTGCTCCTTCATTTCCTTGCGGGACACGAAGATGCCGCGCGAAGGAAGTTTCTGGAGGCAGAGGTTTTCCGCGATCGACATGTTTTCACAGAAAGCGAGTTCCTGATGGACGATGCCGATGCCGGCGTTGAGCGCGTCCACGGGACCCGAAAACTTCACCTGTTTGCCGTCAACGAAAACCTTCCCGCCCTCGTGCGGGTGGATGCCGGCCAGAATCTTGCCGAGCGTGCTCTTGCCCGCGCCGTTTTCCCCCACGAGTCCGTGGCATGAACCGGCCGTGATTGAAAGGTTCACGTCGCTCAACGCGACTATGCCCGGAAACTTTTTAACAATCCCTTCAAACCTTACTATCGGTTCGTCTGACATTCATTATTTTCCCAGTTTGAGATATTCTTCCGGAATGTCCGAGAAGCCCCACGCCTTGAGCTGTCGAGCCCAGTCGCCGAGTGTTTCCTTCGTAACCGGCACGAGTTCCATCGGATTGATCTCCGCCACCGGTTTGTTCAGATAAAGCTTGTCCACGATTTTTTCAACCGAGACGTATCCCCAGTTGTAAGTCGGCTGCGCGAGCAGGATCGGCGCGAGCCCCTTTTCCACGTACGGAAGCTGCGCCGGAAGAGCGTCCACCGCCACGACTTTCATTTTCGCCGGGTCGATCGTGTCCAGCAGCGCCTTGGTGAACAGCGGCCATCCGCCGACCATCGCCCATCCGTTTATCTGCGGATATGCGTTGTTGACTCTTATGACTTCGGCGGCCGCGTCCTGCGGGTTCTCTATGCAGGGGAACACTCCGACGATTTTGATGTTCGGATACTTCGCGGCGACGGCCTTTTTCACGCCTTCTACCCTCTTCTGAAGGTTCGGGGCGTTCTGGTTGCCCATCAGGACGGCGATGTTGCCTTTGCCGTCCATCGCTTTTGCGAGAGCGTCCATGACGGCTTCGCCGGTCTTGATGTCGTCAACTCCGTAGAACGCGAACCTCTTGGATTCCGGAGCGTCGCTGTCGAACGTCATAACCTGAACTCCGCGGCTCACCGCGTCGTTGATCGCGCCAGTGACTTTTCCGGCGTCCGAACACGATATGAGGATCGCGTTCGCACCCTCGTTGACCGCCTGCGCGATCCTCTGGGCCTGAACCTGACCGTCCTCGGTCGGCGGAGTGCGCCAGTCGATTATGATCTGGATCCCGTATTTCTTCGAAAGGTCTTTCGCGGCGGCTTCAGCGCCAGTCTGCGCCGAGAGGAACACCGGATTGGTCGAACTCTTCGCAATCATGCCGATCTTGATGACTTTCAGCTTGCCTTTTCCGGCTTCGCCCGCTGTCTTCGGCTTGCTGCATCCCACTGCGGCGAACAACAGCGCCGCGCAGAACAGCGACAATACGATCCTTGCTGACTTCATACTCCGTCCTCCTTATTTTTTTTGTTTCTCTTTTTACTTTTCCCGCGCCGCCTCGGAAGCCTTGGCGTCATCGCCGGCGGAGCTCACCAGTCTCTTATTGGCGAGTCTCAGGCTCGCCTGATCCAGCACGACCGCGATTATCACGGCGCACCCGATTATTATCCACTCGTATTCCTGCTTGAAATGCATGGTTCGTATCGACTGCCGGATCAGAACGATCAGGATCGCACCGAGCATCGCGCTCACCGCGTTCCCTTTGCCGCCGTTCAAGCTCGCGCCGCCGACTACCGCCGAGGCGATCACGAACAGTTCGTAGCCGGTGGCGTCGTTGCAGCACGACGAACCGTAGTAAGAGCCTCCGAGAAACGCGGCTATCCCCGCCGTCAGCCCGGACACCAGATAAACGCCGATAAGGATTCTTTTCATCCTGAGCCCTGAGTACCGGCTCGCTTCGACGTTGCCTCCGACCGCGAAAACGTGCCTGCCGGCGACCGTCCGCGTCAGATATATCGAGCCCACCACCGCGACTATCACCATCAATATCGTCGGGATCGGGCTCAGCGTCGTGCCCATGCCGAGCGATGATTTCACAGTTTTCGTCAGAGCGTCCGGCACGAGTATGCTTTCCGCTTGGCTCGACACGAATGCTATGCCGCGCAGCACCCACATGGAGCCGAGTGTTATGATGAACGGATGTACGTTCAGCCCCACCACCAGCACCCCGTTCAGTACGCCGCACAAAAGCCCCACCGTGACGCTTATCCCGATCCCGATCAGCACCGTCAGCACCGGCGAAAGATGCTGCGGCTCGAGCGCCCGCAACGCCATCGCCATCATCACTCCGGACAACGCGAAAATCGATCCCACCGAGAGATCGATCCCGCAGGTGATTATCACCAGCGTCACGCCGACCGCCATAATCGCAAAAAACGACGCGTCGGTCGCCGTCTGCATGATCGTGTTCCAGTTCAGGAAATTATTCACGTATTTCCCGGTCATCGCATCAAGATGGTTCCCGGAAAAGATCGTGAGAACCGCGCCCAGAGCAAGAATCACGAGAATCAGTCCGCTCTGCTGCGTCTGAAACAACTTTCTGAAAATCGATTGTTTTTTCACTTAAAATATCTCCTTGCTCTCACCCGTGTTTATTTCTCCTGCCTGCGATTTTTGCACTTCGCCGCCCGGTTGTCAACCGAACATCATCTTTTGATCTATTTATAGGCGCCTCTAATTAAATTCATTCTTATGATAAACAACTCTTTGAGCATTCTAAGGGGGGATAGTATGATGTGAACTTTGCTGTCCGGCGCGTTGACCCAGCGGATCCCGGTTTCCCTGATTTCATACCCGGCTGTCTTCGCGAGGATCAGGATTTCCACGTCGAAGCCGAACCCTTCGATGCGCTGCTTTTCGAAAATCTCTTTCGCTGCCCGCGCCGTGAAAAGCTTGAACCCGCACTGCGTGTCCTTTATCCCCCTTATCGCGAACAGTTGAACGATTTTGTTGAATGTTTTTCCTCCGAACTCCCGGATGAACGACTGTCTCTTGTCGAGATGGGAGTCCGCCACGTCCCGTGAGCCGATCACTACGTCGAAACCCTTTTCAACCCATGGGAGCAGTTTTTCCATCTCTTCGATCG
>JAKLIR010000166.1 GCA_022709505.1 bacterium
GAACAGCTCGACGTCCGGAACGAGAGCCGGGTTATTGATGTTTGGAGGCGTGATATCGATGTCGGAGATTTCGTATGTGAAGGCGTCCTTGACGAGTTTGAAATCCTTGAATGCGAAAGTGCGGTCGTAATTGAGCTTCGAGTCGGCGTTGGGGGTCATCGGCGTGCCG
Source organism: bacterium (assembly GCA_022709505.1). Lineage (GTDB taxonomy): Bacteria > UBP15 > UBA6099 > UBA6099 > UBA6099 > JAKLIR01. The sequence continues at coordinate 170 of JAKLIR010000166.1, forward strand.
TCGATCTCGGGGGGAACGATATCCAATCCTATCGCCGCGAGCGCGACGTCGATGCTGTCAGGCGCCGAACACATAGCGAAGAGGAAACCTCCGTTCTCAACATAATCCCGGATCGCAAGAGCCACGGCGCCTTTCATTTTTTGAACCGAATCGAAACCGAGTTGTTTCGCCATCGACTCATTCTCATTGACCATCCTCACGTACCAATCCGCGTTTCTGAAGTTGCCGTAGAATTTTCCGTACTGGCCGGTAAAATCCTCGTGGTGAAGGTGCAGCCAGTCGTAATCCTTTAGTTTTCCCGCGAGGACTTCCTTATCCCAGAGCGAATCGTAAGGAATCTTCGCATATTCAAGGGTCATTCGAACCGCGTCGTCCCATGGTTCCGCGGTCGGCGGGACGTACACCGCGATCTTAGGGGATTTCTCGAGTAAGACCACTTCGGCGTTCATCTTTTGGATTTCGGCGTAAATCCGGTTCGCCGTCTCGGGGCTTATCACCGAATAAGAAACGCCTACAAGCGTCGCGCGGTCTCGGATCTCCCTGTTGTCTTCAACGAGGAAAGAGCCTCCGCGATAGTTCAGGAGCCATTGCACTTTGTAGCCGCGCTTGGGTTCCACGCACCAATAAGCGAGCCCGTAAGCGCGGAGGTGGTCCGTCTGAGCTTCATCCATGTAAATAAGAAGCATCGGGACGGCGGCCCGCTGAGGCTCTTCCGCCATCGCTGCGAACACCGAGGATGCAGCGGCGATCGTTAATGCCGCGATAATGATTCCCTTAGCGAGGGATTTCATTAATAAAAACTCCAATTTATTTTGTCCATACATATAATATAAGGCAACATGGGAGCGCATGACAAAGAAAAATTCCGTAATATGAAGGTCGCGGCGTTTATAGCTATGACCGCGCTGCTTGTCGGATTTTGTTTTGTGGAGAACGCCATCGCCATAACTATATTCGACAATCTACCGGCCGCGGTGGCTGAATCGAAACGGCTTGTCGCGCAAAAAAAGTTCGCCGAGGCGAGAGATGTGCTTCTGACCGTTTCGTTGTATGTGAGCAAAAAGGATAGGCCCGAACTGCTCGCGGCGCGTGGATGGGTCGAAGAAAGCGCCGGGAACGTTCTCGACGCACTGAAATATTTCAATGACGCGATCGAAGCTTCCGGGCCCGGAGAGCCTTGCTCAAGATTGGCTCGCGCCGAGTTTTTCGAGTCCGTCGGCGAGAACGGCGCCGCAATAGCAGATGTGGATTACGCAATAGCGAGCGGCTGTAAGACGCGGGAATTGAATGAGTTAGCGGGAAGACTTTCCGTGGCGACCGGAGACTATGACGGCGCGATAAAAAAACTTTCGGCCCCGGAAACAACCGGCGCTCTCTCGGAGGATTCCATCAAGGCGCTCGGTTCGGCGTACATATTCACCGGCGATCCGCGATCCGCCGCTGCCATGTACAAAAAGGCGGCGGCTCTCGATCCTACGTCGTCCGTGCTTGAAAACATGATCGCCGACGCGATGTTTTCATACGGAGATTTCGACGGCGCAATGCCTCACTACGAAAAATCCGTTGAACTCGATCCGGCGAACACGATTGCATTGAACAACAAGGGATATTCGCTTTATATCAAAGGGAAGCCCGACGAAGCACTCGAAATATTCAAGAAGCTGAATAATAAGACACCGACGATATATTCCCTTTGCAACGAAATGGAAATACATCTTCACTTCGAAAGATACGACGAAGCGTTGGAAGCCGGAAGAAAATGTCTCGAAGCTTTCTCCAAGAATCAGAACATGCAGGAATATGAACGGTATTATCTCGGCGCCGTAGTTCTCGCGCTCAGACTCATACATGAGGATCGGGAACAACTTCATCCGCTGACCCTATACGAACTCGGCAAACAGTACGAGGAGTCGGGCCAGTATATCGATGCACAGTCGTACACGCTCGCGTCCCTGATGCTCGATCCCGGAAACGCGGACTCGGTGTTCGAGGCGGGAAAAATCTACTTCATTCTCGGAGACACCGTAAAGGCCGCGTCTTTTCTGAATATTTCTCTTTCCCTCGGTGGAGACGGTTTCGTCCATCGCAACGACGCTCTTGAACTTATCGAACAATTGAAGAACGAATAACCTGCGTTTAGAATACGAATCGGATATACACTGCTGAAGGGATTCACTCGAACCCCACATAAACATTCCGGGAGCTATACAACGATGCTTGGCGACGAGTACATATTATTCAACCCAGAAATCACGAGCGAGGGACATTCGGGCGGCGGTTTCAGCCTTGTGGTTGACGCCGTCTCGGGCTTGATCGTGAAAGCAGGTGCGCGCGCGGAAGTCGGCGAATGGTTAAAGAGCCGGATTGCCGAAGGCGGTTTGTTGATCGATGAGATAAATTGCGGTGCTTTGCTTCCCGGCCTGACCGAAGGACACAACCATGTGATGCTTTATTCCGTTTTCGAAACACTGAAGGCGGTCACGATGCTCGGATGCGCCGACAAGGAAGAAGCAAAAAAGAGACTTAAAACGACGGCGAGCAAGCTCAAGACGCCGGACGCCGCGGTTCTCGCTATCGCTTTCGATACGTCAAAAGTTTACGATTTTTCATCCGAAGACATAGACGAGGCGGTCGGAGAAAGGCCGGCTCTCGTCATGGATATTTCACTTCACAGCGGCATCGTCTCCTCGTATCTGATGAAGAAAATATCCGAAGTTGCGAAGAAGATGGACCGCCCTTTATTCGGCAAGATGACAGAGCGCGGCGAGATAACCGAGGAATACACCCTAAAGGCGCTCGAGATCGTGGAATCGGGATGCACGGAGGAGGAGATCGCTCTCGGACTTGAGAAGAAATTATTCGCGAGTTTCGCGAAGGGCGTCACCACGATGCACGATTTGATGCCGACGACCGCGAGCCTGTTCGTCGCCGCCTTGAAATTGAAGAAAAGATGGGAATCGGAATATGGTTTCGAGTTCCCGATCCGGATGTTTTACCTGAGCGGTTTCCATCTCGACGACTTGAAGGAAAGAATGCCCGAACTTGAATCGGAGGGACTCATCGACGCGGGAAAGCTCGCGGCCACCGTGGGCCTGAAACTCTTCGCCGACGGCAGTTTCGGCGCTCACACGGCAAAAGTCACGACGCCGTACGTCGATACGGGTGCGGATGGAATATATTTCCTCGATCCCGAGCAGATGGAACGGGAGATGACGAACGCGCTCGATATGGGAGTGAGGCAGACGGCCGTCCATTGCATAGGAGACGCGGGAATCGCTCGCGCGGTCGCGGCGGCGAAAAAATGGGCGGCGCTGTCGAAATCGCGCGGAGTCGAGACGAAGCTGAGAATTGAGCACATTCAAATGCCTTTGCCGGTCGAGCCGGTGTTGAATGAGTTGCGCGACCTCGGCGCGACACTTTGCATCCAACCGAACTTTCTTCTCGACTATAATTATGCGGACAGGCTCGGCGAAAGAGTCAAAGTGATGTGCCCGCACGAAGCGATGTTCGCATCCGGAATCCCGATTATCCTCGGAACCGACGGTATGCCGGACAGCCTGCTTTATGCGATGTACATGGGAACCCACGCCGCCTTGCCCTCGCAGCGGATTTCCTTGAAAGATGCGTTCTTCGCCGCAGGGCCGGCCGCCGCGATTTACGAAAACGACGACAGGGGCTTCCTTCGCGAGGGGCAAAAGGCCGACCTTATCGCAGCGGATAAGTCCCTTATAAACGAGCTCGCCGTGCCGGAGAATCCGGACGGAAAATATGATTTCATGAAAATGTTCGAGCTCGAAGGCGCTATAAAAAAAGTTTTCAAGAATGGGAAACAAGTATATCCTAAGAAAAAATCATGAGAACGACGAACATCATTCTGTCAGCGGCTATGAAAAATAAACGGTGGGATATTCAATGAGCGAAACAAGTATATGCAGGGTGGAAGTCGTCACGGTTTCGGAGTACGGTGCGAGAGTCCACTGGCGGGCGAACGGCAGCAACGGTTTTGAAGCCGCATGTTTTTCCAGACACGATAAGACGTCGCACGCGGCGAAGATCGAGGTGGCCGGCGGCAGGTATTATCTCGGCGTGTTCGAAGGTTTGGACTGTGATTCGGTATATGATTTTCAAATAAGCAGAGCCGGCGCCGTTATATACAAAAGCAGTTTCAGGACTCTTAAACGGCCTCGCGGCGATTTCAATTTCAGGTTCGCCACCATAAATGATATTCACATAGGCGAGGAAATATACGGGCTGATATTTTTGCCCGGAATGAAGTGGCCGCCTCTCACCCCCGGTCTGAAGCTCGATATCGACGGCGCGCCTTTCTGGCAATACTCGAATGAGGCTGTGATAGAGGAATTGAATGCACTCGAACTCGATTTCGTGATAGTGAAAGGCGATCTCATAACCGATCACACGGAAAAGAACATCATAACCGCGAAGGAAATGCTGGATAAGCTCAAACACCCGTATTACATACTAAGAGGAAATCACGACCGGGCCGGCGGACTGCCGGAAGATTATTTCATGAAGCATTTCGAGCTCGACGAGAGGTGGTGTTCGTTCGAGCATAAAGGCTACGGTTTTTTATTGTTGGACAACATCAACCCGAAAAACGGGAACACCGCGTTCTCGAAAAGGCAGATCGATTGGTTCGAGAGCGAAATGATAAGGATGAAGGACCTTCCGGTTTTTGTTTACATGCACAATCCGCCCATGAGGATGATTGAGCGTTCGTTCGTGAACCGCGTGGATGAATTTTTGAGCATAATAGACGCTCATCCCATGGTGGAAGGCGTTTTTTACGGCCACAGCCACGGGAACAAACGCATGTTGAGAAAAGCGAAAGGGAAAAGCGTGCCTTTCGTCGAGACGGCAGCCACGATGGACTATCCGGGCGGTTACAACGTCTATGATGTTTATTCCGGAGGCTACGTCCAGATGTGCATCCGACCGCACGACGAGCGAAGCTGCAAATGGCGCGAATTGAACGAGAAAGCCTACTACGGACTTGCGATGAACAGCCTCTTCGGGAAAATCGACGACAGAAACTTCACATGGGAACATAAGACCGACTAATCTTCCCGAAATTCTCTATGACTTTCCTTACTTCTCCGGTGCTTCAGATGTCCAATTGACGGCGTCCGGCCCATCTCCGATCACCGGAAACTCGCTGATCCGGATCCTCGCTGCGCCCATAGGCGCGAGTGTGATGTCTTCGGTCGGCTCATTCGATGCAACCGGGCTGTCCTGAAGCGGAGCGACCAAACCATACCTGTCGAATTTCCATTGTACGATTTTCTTACCCGATGCCTTCATTTCGATCGGGACTGTTGAAAGACTGAACGGGAAATTGTTTTCCGGCCACGGCTTACGGACGATCACGAATGATTTGACGGGATTTTCGGTCCTCAAGACAAGACCGTAATTCCAATCGGATTTCGGTATGATCTCATAAGCGGGCCAATCCTTCGTCTTCAACTTTTTCTGCCATTTGGAGTCCCATAACGCTGTCATCTCGCTGTTGCGGCGAATGTATTTCTCGTCGATTCTCAGAGAGAATGTCAGCGGACCGTAGTTCACGCTCGCGCTGTTATGGTTCTTGCTCCACCGATTGACGGAAATATCCATGGGAAACAGGAGTGTAAGTTTATCGTTATTATTCCATTTGCGTTCGATCCTTACGAATTTGCCTTTTTGCGAACCGACACCCATGAATATCTTGTTACCATTCAGAGTTATCGACGGTTTGACGCACCATTTCGGGATTCTGACATAGAGAGGGAACTGAGCGGGCTTGTCGGTTTTTATCTTGAGTCGGATGGTTTCCTCGAACGGATAGACCGTTTCCTCTTCTATCTTCACCCTCGATCCGTTTCCGACCTTAATGTCGGCGGAACTCGGGGCGTATAGTACGGCAGCCGCGCCGTTGTCGGGAGTCGCAGACCAGAGGTTTTCAGTGAAATACGGCCAACCATGCGAATGATTGTGCTGGCAACATCGGTTGCTGAGAGGATTCATTATAAAGAACGGCCCGGAGTTATTGATGCCGGGTGCGTGATTGTTCACATCGCTCATCGGCATGTTCGGACATGTGAAATATCTGAGAGCCTTGAAATTCTGGAGGAACGCCGCCGGCAGCGTGTTGAACGCAACATCTTCACAATGATCCGCCCAGAAAGCGTCTCCCGTGATCCGCAGCATCATTTCATCGGAAAGCATCTGCTCGACGATGCCGCACGTTTCGATCCCTTGTCTCGGATCGTCGTAACCTTCACGGCTTATTTCGTCTCCGCCGTACATCCCTCCGGGTACTTGGCCGTATTTTTCCCTGACAATCCTGAAATTGGCGTACGCCGCGTCTAAATCAGATTTGGCGTGCGTCTGCATGTAATATATCGCCGGTTCGCGGAAACCCTGTGCGATGTTCACGTTATGCCAGTCCGGAAGATCGTTCTTTATTTCCCAGTCTGCCGTGTGCGCGTGGATTTTACGAGCAAGATTGAGTAGCCATTTGTCCCCCGTCCTGTTGTACAGCCAATAGACGCTGTAAAGGTTATCTCCGCCTCTCATCTTCTGCCAGTAATGGGTGAGAAACTTATCGTCCGGGACCGAAAGTTGATATTTAAAGTAGCCTGTCATCAGATCGAGCACACGCTTGTCGCCTGAATATTCATAGTATGACTGGAGGCAGAACAACATCACCATGTTCGCCCAGAAGTCCTGAGATTTATCGTCGTCGAAAAGTCTCAAAGGCCCGAAATTACCGTCAGCTCGGCGGCTGTTCAGCGTTCCCTCTATCCAAACTTTTGCTTCCTTTATCATATTCTCGTCGTTGAGAATATATCCGATGTCGCCGTAGCCCTTGAGCCAATATGGAACTTCCTCCCAACCCCATTCCCCCGATCCGTCTTTAGATAGCCATGCGTTGTTTTCCTTCTGAAGCCACGAGCTTATCTTCCACATCTGGCCGGTCATTCCATC
>JAKLIR010000167.1 GCA_022709505.1 bacterium
TTAGCCCCGTTCTATTTCCTCGTTTACTACTTTTATATTAAAAAGCATTTTACGAACGAAATGAGTTAAACGTCATTTTTGTTCAAAAGTGACATTTATCGTTTATCCGTCGAATGAACTATTCCGTAATAACAATACCAACATTCATAGCATCATAAATGATGATTTTATTATAACAGCTAATTTCCTAATGTTCTTGCGCCAAACCTTTTGGGATGACAATATCTTCTATAAATTCACACGAAATGAGTCAATGATAATACATTGCATCATTCATATATAAACCAATAAAAATGTCATCCAATACATAAAAGGAAGAAGAATTATCAGAAAAGACATGTAATAAGATCGAACAGCGCGACCAAGAAAAGCGAATGATATATATATAGATTGTAAGAACGATCCGCGTGGAACTTTTTGAAGAGCGGTTTTGAATATTTGATCATGATATACGATGTTTTAAAAATGCTTTGCATCTTCAACTCGAATTAAGTAATATCAGATAACAAACATCATCGGTAGTCGCCCACTCTAAGTGACAAATGATTCAATATGCATCTTCGCGCGGTTCATCTCAGGGTAATTAATAGAAAACAGCAATCAAACGGAGGAACCAATGGGGGGTACGGAACAGACCGCGCCGTTGTTTTTGGTGTTGATTATCGCGGGACTTGCGTCGGTGGCGATGAACATCGGCAAGGCGGTTCAAAAAATGAAAGTGGAAGTATTAAGGCAGAAAAGAGCAGTACTGACGCCGCCGTATCGGCGCGATTTTTTAATATGGTTATTTGGAATGTTTCTTACACTGGTAGCCGGCGCGCTGCTCATGGTCGCGCAGAAGATGACGGAAAAGGCGTCGCTGGTGACCGCGTTGAACGGCGTCGGGCTCGTCGGGCTTGCGCTGTTTGCGTGGCTTGTTTTGAAAGAGAGGGTAGGGATACGAGAGTGGTGTTCGATAGGACTCATAATATCGGGCACTGCCTTCGTGTCATATTTCAACATAGAGGCGCACGGAGAGAAAATATTTAATTTGACGTCTTTATTATGGATATGCGTCGGCTCCGTATCGCTGCTAACGATTTTACTATTGACGACTATGAAGATCGGTCGCGGATATGCAATGATTTTCGCAATAATGGCCGGTGTAGCACTCGGCTTGATGAATGTTTTCTACCATGTCGGGCCGATCGCCGGAGGGGGAACTTTCGGCGGATCCTTCAAAACCGCATATCCGTACATAGGTTTCCTTTTCGGGAACATGGCGTTCTTGTTTACGAACCTCGCTTTTTTTCACGGCGCTGGAATAAAGATAGTCCCCACCGCGAATTCGATAATGATTATCAGTCCCATGTTGTTTGAAATATTCATATTCAATGTGCGGTTGACGCCGATGCAATATCTCGGCACGGTGATAATCGTCATCGGAGTGATTGTTCTAACTACGGGCGCGATAGCCGGTAAATCCGAACGTGCGATTGAAGCAACAGCCTGAGACCAAGAAATAATTCAATCCGAATACGTCGAATGGATTCGGCGCAATATCAATCCGGATTCAATGAATTCCGAAGCGTTCGTTCAGTTGATGTTTCCTGCTGAAAACGATGGTATCCGAGACGATGTCCGGAGATAGCCGCGCAACATATTCGGCGAATTTCCCGATAGGTGTCAGAACCGAGCGACTTCGGCGTTTACGGACGATCTCCGCGAATTCCTCGGCTACTTCCTCCCATGACATGTGAGCCGGCCGATCAGGCGATATCATGCCGCCTTTCGACCCAACGACTTTTTTTTCAGGATCGTTTTCCGTGAAGCCGACGTAAACGACTCCGACGTGAACCCCGTCCGGTCCCAATTCGCAACGAAGAGAATCAGCGAGGCCTCGAAGGGCGGTCTTGGTGGCGCAATACAGTGACGCGGTGGGGAGACCGATGAGACCTGCTATGCTCGAAGTGAAAACGATACTCCCACGATTCTTCTTTATTTCGGGTACTGCATATAGAGTCGGATATATGCAGCCCATGAGGTTGGTGTCCACAAAATTGCGGCATGTCTCAGCATCGAGGTCTTCGAAATTGGCTCGCATGGACACGCCAGCGTTGTTAATGAGAACATCGAGTCCGCCGTAGGAAACGACCGCCTGTTCGATCATTTTTCGGCATGCATCGGCGGAAGTGACATCGGCTTGTATGGCTATTGCATCGTACCCGTCGTCTTTCAGCGATTTAAGAGCTTTTCCCAACCGTTCCTTGTTTCGCGCGTTGAGAATGATCTTAGCGCCGCGCCGTGCGAATTCTCTCGCGACCGCGAGACCTATGCCACGGCTGCTGCCTGTTATAAGGATAACCTTGTCTTTAAAATCATTTTTTTTCATATCGCCGTTCCTTTCGATAAAAATCATGCGCGGTTGATGCAGCCGTTGTCTTTCAACCATTTATATGCGTCTTCAACAGCTATCTCGACGGGCGTTTGCGGCATGTTGAGTTCACACACCGCCTTCGCCGCGCTGTAATAGCAACCTATGCTCGAACTTCGAGCCATTTCGAGCGTAATTTCAGGTTGTTTTCCGGTCGCGGCGCCGAAGATCGATCCCGCAAGTCCGGAAACCAACATTATCTCACGTGGAATTTGAAATATCGGAGGTTTGAATCCGGCAACGCGCGCTACTTCAGTGAAGAATTCCTTCATGTCCATGTTTCTATTACCTAATATGTAACACTCTCCGGCTTTTCCATTTTCGACGGCGGATATCATTCCGGCGGCGGCATCTCGGACGTGTACGAAATTTCTTCCGCCGGAAGGGTAGAATGGAAGTTTCATTTCCGCGTATTTCGCAATCATCTTTCCTGAACTCGGTCCTGAATCGTATGGTCCGATCATGAATGTGGGCGCGACGACCACCGCATTTAATCCGTTTTCTCTGACACATTTCAACACGTGCGACTGAGCTTCAAGTTTCGAATCGAAGTATGCGAGCCCGAATCCCCGATATGCGTAGGGAGTTTCTTCGTTTCCCGGCCGCTCTTTAGTTCCATATCCGAATGAACTCGCGGAACCGACATGGATGAGCTTCTTCACGGAGTTTCTTTCAACGGCTTTAACTACATTTCGCGTTCCTTCCACATTAATGGCTGTGATTTTTTTGTCGCGCGGAGGCCAAAGAGCCGTCGATGCCGCCACGTGAAAAACAAAATCATTTCCCGACATGGCGTTTTCAACTGATTTTTCATCGAGGATATCGCCTTTCGCTCGATTGATATCAAGCTCGTCCAATGTCCTCGATCTACTCGCGGGATGAACGAACGCGGTAACCTCTAAACCTCGGTCAAGAAGCATGCGCACAAGGTTGCCGCCCAACAATCCATCTGCTCCAGTCACAAAAGCTTTCATTGTGTTTCCTCCCCGCGGATCGGAAATCGTGATAGTGTTGTTGACAAGTATTGACCGATCGGTTAATATGATATCGTGGTTTGACCGAACGGTCAAGACACCGGGCCAAATTGTCTCACACATAAGGGGTGAAAGCATGAGAGTGTATTCATCGGCAATAAAAAACGACAAGGGCATAGAGGTTGAGGGCAACAGGACGCGGGAGAAGATATTCAACGCCGCTGAGTTGTTATTCATCGAGCACGGTTATGATGGCGTCAGTATTAATGACATTGCAGTTAGTGCGGATGTCGCAAAAGGACTCGTGTTTTATTATTTCGAGAGCAAGAAAAAGCTTTTCGACATGATTTTGGACAGATACTACATCAGGCAGGCCGATGCGCTGATGAGTGCGATCGGGACGACAGGCAATGTAAGAGAGCGCATTCATGCCGGAATAGACGCTTATCTTGATTTCGTGGAAAAGAATCCGGGATATCCGCGTCTGATACAACGTGAAGTATGTTCTTCAGAGCAGAACTTGGAAAAAGTGATGCAGTATATGACACCGATGCAGGGGTGGGGAGAATCTATTTTTGCCGATCTGCTCCCGTCGAAAGGGCCGCTTTCTTCAAGACATTTCTTCATAACGATATTCGGTATGGCAATTAACTATTACACATACGTCCCTGTGTTGAAAAGGCTTTGGGCGGGCGATCCGATGGCGGCGGAAGCGCTTTCAGAGCGGCGGACGCACATTCATTTCGTAATCGATGCTCTTATGGAAAAGTTCGCGATCGGAAAAAAATAGGATCTCATTTTCATGAGGAGATGTATTTCCATGATATCAACCGAAAAGACATCCGATAGAATCAAATGGCTTCGTATGCGATATATAGAAGAGACTCCCATAATTTCGATAGAGCGTGCGAAATATTTCACCGAGAGTTGGCTGAAAACAGAGAACCAAGGTCTTTCGCGCGGAGTCCGTGTCGCGCTCGCGATGAAAAACGTTTATGAGAACATGACTCACTATGCCGTATCGGATGACAGGATTGCCGGCTACTGGACCGAGAGTTTCATGGGAGTTCCGATAGACATCGAGCGTGGTGTTTTTAACACTGTTTTCAATACAGAACTCGAAAGACGTTCCATAGCTGATTTCAGGTTTAAATCTTTTTCCAGCACCATCGCCTATCTTATCGCTAAGAGGAACCTGATAGGGTTCATCCGTAACATGAAAACCACCCGGAGCGCGGGTCCGCAACCGATGAATCTCGAAATAAAGACAATGGACGAAAGGGAGATAAACCCTTATTCGATATCTTCTTATGACAAAAGGACTCTGCTGCGCGAGCTTTTGCCTCTCTGGAAAGGGAAAACGGCGATAGACGCGGTCGAGAGGGAAATACTCGCATCGGGGCTGCTCGGAGATGACATGAGGGAGTTCAATCGCGCTTTACCGGCGAACACGTCCCGGCAAACGATGATGGTTTCCATCTGCTCGACGATTTCCATGTATCAGGGCCACGTCATCATCGATTATGAGAAAGTTCTGAAAAAGGGGCTTCTCGCGATGCGCGAGGAGGTGTCGGAAGCGGCGAAACAGGAATCACTTGAGGGGGACCAGAAAGACTTTTTAAAGTCGGTCGTGATAGCCCTTGACGGAATGATTATATATGCGAGAAGACTCGTGGAGAAGTTACAGGAAATGCATTCAGTTGAGGCGGATCCTGCAAAGAAAAGAATTCTTGAGACCACGCTCAATAATTGCAAAGTTGTTCCTTTGAACCCGGCTGCGACATTTCGTCAGGCCGTGCAGTCGGCGTGGACCGTTAAAACGGCTGTGGAGCTTGCTCATCCCGTGAATCTGCACAGCTTCGGACGCATGGACCAGATATTTCAACCTTACTATGAGAAGGATGTCGAAAGCGGCGCGATCACGCGTGATGAAGCTGTTGAGTTGATAGAGGAACTCCTCCTGAAAATAATGTCGCAAAACATAAGGCCTGAGTCGAATATAATCAGTAACTTTTACCATCGGTTTCTCGGCTCATCTCCTGTTACCATCGGTGGGTTGAAGCCGGATGGGACGGACGGGACGAATGAACTGACGTATCTTTTTTTGGAAGCGGCGAAAAGGTCTCGGGCGGTCACCAACGTTTCTCTCCGGGTACACGGCGGCGCTCCCGACGATATTCTTCTCGCCGCGGCGGACACGTTGTATTCGGGCAGCTCAAACATATCGGTATTCAACGATGATATAAATATCGAAGCAATGAGGAGACGCGGTTTCGCGGATGAAGATGCGCGAAATTATGCGGTGATGGGATGTGTCGAGATGCTGTGTCCCGGGAAAACGGGCGGAATGAGCGCGAACGCGCTTCTTCTTTCAAGGCTGCTCGACACCACGCTCCGCAACGGCGACTCCATGACTTTGATGGGATTGATAAAAAATGTGGGATTGAAGACCGGCGATCCACGTAAGTTCACTTCGTTCGAGCAGATGAAAGAAGCGTTCCTCGTTCAGGCGGAACATCAGACCAAATTGATCGCCGATGCCTCGAACATACGAGACCGCGTTTTCGCGGAGATGCTTCCGGCGCCGTATATATCAGCGTTCATCGAAGGATGCACTGAGAAAAAGAAGGACGTAACGAGCGGAGGGGCGAGATACGATCTAAGCGGGATATCGTTCATAAACAGCATCGCGAATGTCGTCGATTCACTATATGTGATAAAAAAATTGGTATTTGAAAAACATGAATTCACAATGAGTGATTTGATCGAAGCATTCACGAACAATTACATAGGATATGAATCCATACATCGGAAAATTAAAGCATTGGAAGGTAAGTGGGGGAATGGAAATCCTGAGGCGGACGAGTTGGCGCGTGAGATAACCACGGCGCTGTTCGAAGAGACGTATAAATATAAGACCTATCGAGGAGGCGTCTTCGTGCCGTACGTCATAAGTATGACAACGCACACGATAGACGGGCGGCTCTCGATTGCGACTCCGGACGGAAGGCTCGCCGCAACTCCGTACGCCGCAAGCGGAAATCCTTATAACGTCGAAAGAAACGGTGTCACGGCCGCCATGAGATCGATCGCGGCTCTTGATTTCAGGCACGTGCTCGGCAGTGCGATCAACATGAAATTTCATCCATCCTCCATTGGAGACGACAACGCAACGCGAAAGAAATGGGTTGCTTTGATAAGGACGTATTTTCAACTCGGCGGATCTCAGTTGCAGCCCACGGTAGTTTCCTCGGAGACGCTTCGAGAGGCTCAGAAAACCCCCGAAGATCACAGGGACTTGATAGTAAAAGTGGGCGGATACAGCGCGTATTTCACGGAACTTGGAAAAGAGATACAGAATGAAGTGATCGAAAGAACGGAGCATTCCATTTAGCGAATAATTAAAAGAGGAATGAAATAAAAGGACACGGAGGAAAAAAATGGGCTTCTTGAGGAAACAGGAGGAGATCGACAGGTACTATAGTCTCGGCGTTCGTGAGTTTCCCGGCGCAAGAATGCTTGGAATTATGTATGAAACCGAGGCGGAGATAATCAAGAAGTTGCTCCCGCCGCCGCTCGAACCCGCCGCGGAACCATGGGCGCTCTGTTACATCGCTCATTTTCCGGACACTAATCTCGGGCCCGGATATCGGGAGGGCGCCATATTCATCAGATGCCAGTTTAAGGGAGAGATCGGAAATTACTGCCTTTCGATGCCTCTCGATGGGACCGACGACAGGATTTTCAACGGTCGCGACATC
>JAKLIR010000168.1 GCA_022709505.1 bacterium
AAAACCCCAGTCAAGAACCCGAGCTGCAACATATACGCTGAGCGCTGGATATGGAGCGCCAAACACGAGTGCCTGAACTACTTTACGGTTCTGGGGAATCACCATCTGGAGTACATTCTCGAAGAGTACGTTAACTACTACAATCGCTTACGTCCACATCAATCGGTTGGAAATAAACCGATTGATATTTTGAACACTATGCCTTTACGGGCATCAGATGGCGAAATCGAGCGAGTCGACATCATAGGTGGTTTGTTTCATCATTATCAGAGGAATGCGGCGTGATTTTTCAGAGGTATTACCTCTATTGACGCATTCTTTAATCCGCACATCGTTAAACCGCGAAATTGATAAAAAACGCTTATAAAAACTCTTTTCCAAAACACCCCGAAAAGTTGCTATCAGCAGACACCGCAATTGTGTGGGTTCTGTCACAGCCAAAACGTAATAGAACCCACACAGGTAAAATTGCCAAAAACGACATGTTTAGCCCACATTACAAGACCATTTCATATTTCGGGTGTAGGTTCACATGAACAATCTCCCATGTTCATTGTCCATGATACATGTAATTTCTTTTTGTGCTTTTCAATTACACGGATTAATCTCTCGTTATAACTCTCATCAATATTATTCTTGTTTTCTGCCCCTTGCTCGAGTTCAACTAACTGACTATCTGTCATTTCTTTACACCTCCAGATTTTTTACTCCCCAAAAAACATCTGATATATTTTTACATTCAAACTTTCCCATATAAACTTTACAAGCAAAAGGATCAGGTGTTTTAATGTCATCATTCCATTTATAAGCCCTTATTCTGCAACCACGATTGCACATTTCATTTTTTGGACATACAGAGCATTCACCAATTTCCTCAGGACTCGTATAATTTAATAACGACATTCCAATTTCAGAAAAGCAGAATTTGTTTAATATCGATGGAAGATTAGTCTTGTCAACATTCCCCATTGGGAATAGATTCATGTCTCTTGCCACACTACAAGGAAAAACAGTTCCATCATATTTTATAGAGATACTTTCAGGAAAAACTCGACATCTTCTCTTGTTCATAGTTCTTGGCGTTATTTGTCTGTAAACGAGAGACACTGTATTGGAAAGAAATTCTTCATCAAGGCCTAATTCATTCTTTTCCCTATGTGCGGCTCCTGTGTTTGCAATACAAAGCAACGTAACTCTTGGAAAAAAACGAAATAAATAATCAATTAATTCTGGAAGATAAGGTTGATTCCTTTTGTCTAATGTAACTAAAGCACTTACATGAAAACCATTGCTGATAAGCTCTTTTGAATTTCCGAATGTCCGTTTGTAAGATCCAGCACCTCTCCTGATATCATGATCTTTTTCGAATCCGTCTATGCTTACCGAAAAACCAATCCTCTTCTTATCAAAAGAGCGAATCTTGTCAGGTTGAATAATGGTTCCATTTGTTTGTACGGTGATTTTTGCTCGTGTTTTGTCCAAGGCCAAATATAATATCTCGTATGCAGAACCATGCATAAAAAATTCGCCGCCTGAAAATATAACACTACGGCAATCCTCATCACCTAAGAAAGATATGATTTCGTCAATTTTGTAGAGTGGAATCTCATAAATGTTTTTTTCTTCATCCTGGTAACAATGCAAATATTTGAGATTGCATCTTGAGGTTACACATAACTCCACCTGTTGTATATTGATGTTTGAATTTTTATCCATTTTGTGTGCTCAAGCGCATGTTTTGGTTCACTACGAAAATCGAGAATCAGCTTAATGACAACTGATTTCAGTCAACTATCGTTCAACATCTTAAAATTTGAACTGGCTTCAACCGACCCAGAGCCTCCGAAATCTTCACATCCCTGATAGCCTTACTGCGTAACTGTAAATCTATCATTCATTATACTCCCAACTGGGTTTCGTGAAAGTGTACATCCAAATAAATCCTCCGTAATAATATTCGTGCCATGACATGACAATAAGTGATTCGCGCCATTTATGGCAACCATAGCCTGTTTTTACGGCAACCTTTGAGGTTCTTACGGCAATCCACCCCGATTTTATGACAATCCGGGCTGTTTTTTTTCAGCAACCCCTGTCGTTTTACGGCAACCCTCCTCGGTTTTTCTGAATAATCCTCATTATTTCGGCGCGAAACGCCGATTTACAACCACATCGAAAAATATTTGTTGTTTGCAAATAACCGCTTAAATACTGGGCTATTTCATCATACCCTATCCCCGTTTACCACCGAAAAACCCACGCTGGTATCGGCCTTGCATTTTAGGACTGCCGTGATGAAACGGAAGCGAAACCAGAAAGAACTGGAATTCGAGGTCGTCGAGGTTCCCACCAAGCGGTCTCCGGAGGAGAAGCAGGTGGTCGTGGACATTCTGGCCGAGTGGATTCTCAACGACGTTCTTAAGGAAATCGAGGAAAGAAAGGCCCAAGCGGAGCGCAAATGAATGGAATCGGAACAGTTGCACAGCCCGCGTTACCCGGAATAGCAGGATCGGCTACAGGCTGGACAGCGGTCTCCAGGCTCCAAGGAGGTATGGAAATGAAAGTCACGTGTGATTTTCCCGAATTCTCGGAATGGGAGGTCGGAATCGTCAGAAAGATTGCCGGTCAGATGGTTCGAAACGGAGGATTCTCGTCGAACGACCGGGAAGACCTCGAACAGGAGCTTCTGATTCATCTCTGGAAGACACGGGATGGCTACAAACCGGGCCATGCGTCTCAGTGCGGTTACAAGACATATATAAGGAAAATCCTCAATAAAAAACAAACCGACCTTGTCCGTGAACGAGCGTTTCAGTTGCACCTGGCGGGGTGTGAAGCCGTCCTTTCCGGGATTCCCGCTGATCAAAAGCCCTCCGGCATATCGAAAACCCCGAAACCCGGAACAGCGGTATCGTTCCTATCGCACAAAGAGTTCAACGTCGAGCAAAACGTGGTCTTGCGCGAGGAAATCAAGCGAGTCCTGGGTGGCCTGACCGAACGGAAGCAACAGATATGCATTTTGCTGAGCAAAGGTCACCGGCCCGCGGATATCGCTGAGGAACTGAACATCTCCCGCGACACCGTTTACATCCACATCCGGCAACTCAGGGCCATATTCGAGAACGAAGGATTAAAAGCGAATTTCAATTGAATTCGAAAACCACGAAAGAAAGGAGGCGAAACAAAGAATGTTCGATCCACAGGATTTGACACCGGTGACGTGCAGCAGCCTGAAGACGTTCAAGCTGTGCCGGAAGGATTATCTGCTGCGGTTTGTGCGTGGACTCCGGCCACTGACGGAAAGCGAGGCGCTGTATCTCGGCACAGTGATACACGGATGCTTGGAGCGATGGTACCTGGCAATGCGCAATGCGCAGACGGGCGGGCGCGGCGGCATGGATAAGGATGCGGTTGTCCCCGGCATCTTCGATTACATCGACGCCTCGTTCCCGGACCGCGAGCGGGACGAGCGCCAGAAACGGGACTGGCATCTGGCGCGGACGATGTTCGCGGAATACATCGAGCGGTATCCATTCGAGGACTTCGAGGTCGTCGAAGTCGAATTGCAGTTCCAGTGCCCGATCTTCAACCCGGACACCGGCGCGGCGAGCCGCACGTTCTATATGCGCGGAAAGGTGGACGCCCTCGTGGTCCGCGAAGGCGAGTATTTTCTCCTCGAACACAAAACGGCATCAGTCATAAACGAAAGTTACCTCGAAAAACTCCCGCTCGATTTTCAGGTGACGCTCTATGCCCATTACCTCGAACAGTACATGAACATCCGGATCGCGGGTGTGATCTACAACGTCATCGGTAAGGCCAGGCTGCAACAGGGCATGGGCGAGACCGAGGAAGTCTTCGAGGCGCGGCGCGCCAAGCTGCTCGAAAAATCGAAGACCGGCAAAACGACTGCGAAAAGGCAGATGCCGGAACCGGACGAGGAATACGCGGCGCGGCTGGCGGAAAAATACCGCGGGCCGGATATGTTCCATCGCTCACCCCTGTACATTCCCCGAAGCCAGTACGAGACGCTCACCGCCGAAATATGGGAGCTTTGTCAGCAGCTTCTGATAGCCCGGCGCACAAACCGCTGGTACATGAACACAGACATCTGTTTTCTCTACAACCGTCCGTGCCGGTTTTTCCCCATCTGCGTCTCCGGCGACAACCCTAACGTCGTCGATAACAAGTACCGCGTCGGCCCGATACATCCGGAACTGGACGAGTCAGCCCCGTCGCGGGATGAGATGTTCACGTAATTTTCAACGCTAAAAGAAAGGAGCAGTTCAATGCCAATAACGTTACCCAAAGAGCCGACGCCGAAAAAGAACGATCTCCAGAATCTGACCGTGCTGCTGCATGGCGGAAAGAAGATCGGCAAATCGACGTTCTGCTCGCATCTGCCCAACGCCGTGTTCGCGGCGACGGAGCCTGGCCTCGGCCATCTCGAGGTGCATCAGGTACCGATCACGAGCTGGCAGGATTTTCTCAATTTCTGCAACGCGCTCGTGAACGAGAAACACAATTTTACGAGCGTGGTAATCGACACGTTGAACAATCTGTACGCTTTCTGCTGCCGCGCGGTGTGCGAGAAACACAAGGTCGAGTACGTCGGCGATTTCAAAGCAATCGGCAAAGGGCACGTTCTCGCGAACAACATGTTCTACGAGACCATGCTCAAGCTGGCGAACCTGCCTTTCGGTTTGTGGATGGTCGCGCACTCGACGGATCGTGAGTTTGAAACCCGAACGGAGAAATACATCAAGACAGTGCCGCAGCTCCCGGACAAAGCCGCCGGCCAGATTCTCGGCATGGCGGACATGATCCTCTACGCCGACCTTCACGAAGAAAAAAACGAAAACGGCAAATCCACGTTCCGGCGTGTCCTGTACTCCAAGCCGTCGAAGTATTACGAAGCCGGAGACCGCAGTGGCGCTCTCCCTCCCGTCATCGACCTGAACTACGAGAAATTCGCTGCGGAATATACGGCGGGCATTGCCGCAATAAACGCCGGAAGTGCATCGCCCGCATCAGGTACCGGTGTCCAGAAGACTGCCGCATCGCCCGACAAGACGAAGCCCGCCGCTCCTGCGGCCGCGGCGAAAAAGTAATTTCAACAACGCAAAAAAAGAACGGAGGTATAAGCAATGACCGATCACACGGATCAGGAAAATGAGAATGAGAACGGGGGACAGTGCGACCCGTTCGACCTGTCGCAGTACGACGAGGATTTCGAGAACGCGCCCGTTGAGGAGCACGACTTCGAAAACGTGCCGGACGGTAAGTACCAGGTTGTTGTCGACCGGGTCGAACTTACCGCCTCGAAGACCTCGGACAAACCGATGCTCAAGTGGACGCTGAAGATCATCGCGCCGAATCACGTGGGCCGCCTGCTGTGGCGCAACAACATGATCGCAAGCCCGGATAACATCCGCTGGCTCAAAAACGATCTGTACACCTGCGGCCTGACAATCAAGAAGCTGTCTGAACTGCCCGACAGCATTGAGAAGCTGCTGGATGTGAAAATCGAGGTCACCGTCCGAACTCGCGGCGAGAACCAGAACATCTACTTCAACAAGCTGATCGATTCCGGCAGGCCGGACACCGACGGCGCGAACATCGACCGGGAGATGGACCGGCACGCCGAGGAAGTCTTCCGGTAATCTCCTCCACGTTTGAGGGGCGGATGGGATACTCTCTCATCCGTCCCTCTCTTTTTTCCTTCACAGGGAGACACGGTAAATTGAAAAAGAAAACGCTTACAAACAAGGAAACGGCATGCATACTGAAACTCGCCGGCCAGGGCATGGGCCGACGCGCCATCGCGCGTGAGACCGGCGTCTCTCAATGGCTTGTCCGGAAGATCATTGAAGAGTGCCGGGAGGCAACACACTCTGAGAAATCACCCACCGACAAAATGCGCGAGCGCATAGACCTGGCGGAATTTGCGGCGTTGAAGAAACGCCGGACGCTGTTCGAAATAATTGGGGAAAATATTCTGCGCGCCGTGCAGTCGTTCCCGCCGCCGAAGTCGCCGCCGACGGAAAAACTGCTGTTCAGTAAAAAACACGAGTCCGAGGAAATGGTTTTGATGTTCTCGGACTCACAGATCGGGCAGCTCGTGGATCAGCAGGAATCCGGCGGTCTTGGCGCATTCAATATTGACATTTTCCTGGAGCGTCTTGAATTCCTGAAAGTTTCCCTGAAAAAGATATTTGAAATTCACCTCGATAATACGCCGTACCCCGTATTCAACATTTTCTTTCTCGGCGACATTGTAGAGGGTTCGACCATTTTCCCCGGACAGGAACGCCAGACGGATATGTATGTCATCGAGCAGGTTATGTTCGCCGTGGACAAGATCGCGGAATTTGTGGCGTGGGTCGCAGCGCTGTATCCGTGGAAGGTTAAATGTTTCTGTGTTGTCGGTAATCACGGGCGCGTCGGAAAAAAGGGTGAGCAATCACCCCTTAATAATTTTGACACCCTCGTCTATGCATACGTTTCCGAGAAATTGAAAAACTACCCATCAGTTGAATTTCACATCTCAAAGTCGTGGTGGATGCTCGTTGAGCGGATGGAGCACTCGTTTTTTCTCGTTCACGGCGACGACATCCGCGCGTGGATGGGCATTCCCTATTACGGCATCGAGCGTTCCGAGTCACGTTACCAGAAAATGATCGGACGCGCCGGAGAAGGTTTCCATTATTTCTGCTGCGGACATCATCATCAGGAAGCGGCAATCAAGAGTCGTATCTTCGTAAACGGAAGCTGGGTTGGAGGCAGCGAGTTCTCTATAAAAACGCTTCAGGCCGCGGGAGCGCCGACACAGTTATTGTTTTCCGTACATCCGGTGTTCGGCGTGACATGGGAGCGCAACATTCAACTCCAGGACCCGGCGAAACTGATTCCCATTTCCATTTATCGATAATCCGGAAGGCGTCCACATGATCATAGTCATCGACACCAGAGAGCAGCATCCCTATTCATTCTCCGTTTCGACCGCACGCCGGAAACTCGACGCCGGTGATTACTCCATCGAGGGTTTTGAAACGGTCGCCGCCATCGAGCGCAAGGAATTGAACGACTACGTCCAGACTGTCATTTACCAGAAAGATCGCTTCAGGAAGGAACTGGCGAAACT
>JAKLIR010000169.1 GCA_022709505.1 bacterium
TCAAAGTTGTCGGAGTTGATGGACTTCGTGGAGAAAGAGCTTCGCGTTCCATTACAGTTACAGTGGTTGAGAGACGACAAAATTCTGCAACTCCCTTTCGGGCCCGAGGACAGGCAGGAACATTGTCCCGCACATGAGTGGGTGAGCCCTTTGAGCGTTGAAGATATGGATAATATTTACGACATGCTTTCAACGCGTGTTGCCCGGCGCCCGTTTGCCGATATGATGCTGAAACGCGATATGGTGATTTTATACTACGGCAAAGAGGCGATGAAGAATAAAAAACTGCCGTTCAGATGTTTGGCTGGAACGACAGACTCGGTTATCTATCCGGGCGGCCGGGTGGGAATATGCGAATTGGTCAAGCCATTCGGTAGCTTGAAGGAAGCACATTTCTCATTTCCGGATGTTTGGCGGCGGGACAGAGTGGAATTTCTGCGTCGTGGAGCTTCTTCATGTTCCTGTCCGCATCCATGCGCAATCTCATCAGGGATGCTCGCCTGTCCGGCTGCTTATCAAGCGATATTTTCAAGAAATATTTCGATGGAATAGAACCCTCTGTAATGAGCGACTACGGATGTTGTATTGGCTCGGTTTTTGTCGAAGTTGGGCCGAAACCCTATGAAGCACTCTGGTTTATACGCGTACCTTCGGAGTTTGTTCGGTTTTTGCAAGAGAGGGGGTTTTTGCGTGAAAAACAAATCCCTGCTCTTTCAAGCGGGCGACGAATTTTTCAGCGGCCGGCCGACTTGATGAAGCCCGATCGTCTCCGTTTTTACGGCTATCAAGAACCTGAAACACCATGTCCCGGGCGACTTTTTCCGATTTCACTTCCAACGGTATTACTCTGTTTAGCTTGTAGCTGTACAAAAGCAGAATGTTCATTTTCTTTTCGACCGGCTTATCAATTCCGAAACCGCCGTTTTCGTAAGAGAGCAAATCGAAGCGACTTTCGAAGACCGAAAAATACGGTACGAACGGCGTCGATCCCTTAAATGAATCCGGATCAATCTCGGCATTGTACAGAACGTCCCTCTTGAAGTAACTGTATAGAGACATGATTTCGTATCTGAACCTGAAAAGTTCGATAAGAAAATCGACTGAGGCTTTTGAAAGGTTGAAGTCGGCGCTAAGACGCTCGACGATCATCTTGATGGCTTCGGGTTTGCTTTCGAGGATGTTCGCCTCTTCGTCCGGAACGTAAGCATTCTCCCTCCAGCCCGGAATCGTATGCAGGGTTTCACAGACATCGATCATATCGATGCCGATTCGAAGCAACTCGTGATAATCTTTCATATCGATGAACGAAGTTGCAACTTGGTAGTTGAGGCTTAGGATCTCGGCTTTGTAAATTTCTCCGTATGGAAAGCCTCGTGATTGGTAAACGCGATGCGGAGGTCTCGGGTCGCCTGTTATTCCATACTTTTTGGGGTTTTGCGAATATTCCGAGTTCGGAAGATTGTTCAAGCGATGCGCTCGCACAAGCTTGATGCCGTTTGCCAAGCACCATCTGAATGAATCCTTAATTCCCTGATAATTGTCATCCGGCAATCCCACTATCAGCTCAACGCGAGTGGATGGGAAATGCCGGGTGACGACCGGAATGTTTTTTCGCAGGTCGTCGAGTTTGAACCAATGGCGCCCTGAAGTGAGCAGCGCTTGCCTGTGTATCGACTGGATCGGAATCCGCAGCGAGTCGTCCACAAACGCTTTTCGCGCCTCTATAAGCAATTCTTCGTCCACATTCAAAAAATCGGCATATAACTCAATCTTAGCTTTGTATTTATTATGTTTTTTTATGATGTCGATAAGTTGAAACGTACGCTTTTTATTAGTAAAAAAGTCCGCGTCTCCTATGAAAATTCTTTTAATGTTCGGATTCGCGAGTATGGCGATGAGCTCTTTTTCGGCTCGCTGCATGGGGTACGTCCTCATTGCGGTGGTTCCCACTCCGCAGAACTTGCACCTGTTCGGACAACCGCGGGACGTCTCCATAATGGCTATGCCCGAGCATCCTTCGACGAACTTGTCATCTATTACCTCGGGGATGGAATCAAGCTCCACCATTTGCCGGCCGGGAGGAATTCTGACTACTGTTTTCCCTTCGCGATAAGTGGTGCTCGGCAAGCCTTTTAGATTTTCTCCTTTTGCAAATCTTCTCATCAACTCCCGAAACGCCAGTTCACCCTCTCCCTCCACGACTATGTCCACAAATGAGTTCTCTTTCAAAAAACTAACCGGTTCCAACACGCACGGGCCGCCGATTATTATGGGCTTTTCGGGCATTATGTAGCCGAGTTTGCGACACAGCGCCAGCGTTTTTTCAAACTCCGTCAGATACGAACTGAACGCTATGATATCCGGTTTGATTTCCCATATCCGGGCAAGGGTGTCTTCATCGTTGGCGGCGGCGTCCGTCAACATGATCTCTATATCAACTTTTTTCTTTACTTCGGGATCTTTTTCAGCGTATTCTTTGAGGTAAAAAACAGCCAGCGAAAGAAATTTTCTGTCATAAGCAATTCCACACTCGGTCAAATGTGAAGTGACTTTTACGAATAAAGCTTTCTTTTTCGCCATATAAGTTGCTGCTCAGTAATCACGGCCGCATACGCCCGTGTATATTTCCACGCTCAGAGTTCCCCACGATATATTCACATATTACTCGCCTCGTGGGAGAACGCCGATTGCTTTCAAAATACTCGAAAATATCAGCCTTTTGCGTTTAATTTTAAATAAAACCTTTATGAAAAACAAGTTTCATATCAAACAAGGCGATGCGTTGACAATCGTTATTTCATACATCGGTATGTGTTGCGAAACAATCATGAAACCACCGACAATCTTGTGCTCGCTATGCTTGCGCTGACGACGCGTCATTTTTCCGGGAAAAAGAGAAAGTCGGGATATCAAATCTTAACCCGTGGGAGAGGATTATTACGGAAGCCTTTCATAATGGTGACATGGATAATCCGGGTCGGTTGCAGTGAGATTAAGTCGACAGACCGATCAGGCCGTTGTCGCACAACTCTTGAACAATCGACATGTAATCGTCAAACTCCATCCCCAAAGATTCGCTGAAATCTTTATAGATTGCTTTTAGAGTGGTTTCAGGCTTTTGCTTTTTTAGAACCTCCAAAACCCTCTTCGCCACATTAATATTGCGGCTCTGGTAAACGAATCCTTTTCGATGCGCGGGATGCAGCGCCACACAGCAAAACGCACGCTCGGGTTCAACAGCCGGCGGTGTTTTCCCCGGCGATTCGACATAACTGTTGTAGTCGTAAGAAAATGAAACGAGCTGATGTTCAAGCACCTGCACCCGTTTAGACGGAGTCGCTTTTTCTTTTGCCTTGACTTGCAGAAACGGATTGTTGTTGGTGAAAGCGTGCTGCACTTTTCTGATATTTAATAATTTCGAAAAAAACTCCGCCTCTTTTTCACTTTTTATCTTCAATTCGACATAAGCCCCGATGATATCGCAAATCTCCGGACGGCGGCAGAAAACTTCCGAATCAAACATACTTCTGCGGTCGTACAATGACAGCCACTCCGGAAACAATTCATGTATTTCCTCGGCCATATCTACAATATCAATCCCTCGCTTCTGGAGGTATATACGATCCGATTCATGCACGAAGTTGAGGATTATTCTAATGTTTATCGCCAATTGCTCGGCTTTCATGACATCCATGCGACTGAACGAGCGACAAGAACGTAGAAAGTACGGAGGGCGCCTGTCATAATCGAGCCCCTCCTCATAGGAGTTGATCTGGTAACGCGTTCCCGGAAGTATCAGAACCCTGCTCGGACAAATGTTTCGCATGCCGCTTCCGACACAGTTTTTCAGCGTCTTCTTAAAACCTTCGTACGTGTCTCCCGGAATGATGTACATCGCCGTGTAGGATACGTGAAACAAGGGATCGCGCTCGAACGCCAAGTAATTCTGAATTGTGGATTTTTTGATGTTGGGGCGCCCTGCTTTTTTCAATATCTCGTCGTTTGTAGCTTCAATCCCGGTCGTTACATGCACGAAACAGGCGCGACGCATCATCTCCATTATTTTTTCATCGATGTTTCCCATGCTCACGAATCCACTGCAAGGTATTCGATGTTTGTTGTGACGGGCGATTATATCGAGAAGCGCGACGAATCTTTCATTATCGATGTTCACTGTCGAATCCAAGAACTGCAATAGCGACACACTCTTCGTTGAAAGTATGGCTTTGATTTCCTCTTCGATGCGCTCGAGAGGAAAAAAGCGGACTTTCTGATTTGCGGCCGAGCAGTACTTACACCTGTTGCGGCAACCGCGGGAAGATGTGTAGTAAACCTCTCCATGCACTTTCTTCATTAATTCCGGCGTAAATGTAACGGGAATGACATCGAGGTCATTCAGAATCTCCGGCTGCGCGTTCACAACTTCACGGTCCCGGTTGCGAAACGAGAGAGCGGGCACGCTATCATAGTTCGGACTATCGGAGGCGAATTCGAGAAGCAGTTTTCTGAAAGGCTCCTCTCCCTCGCCGACAATTACAAAATCAGCCTGTTCGTAGCACTCGAGCGCAGCCGCCGGATTGTTCATCTCGGGACCGCCCAAAAGTATTTTTACATCGGGCAGGTTCTTCTTGATTCGCCCGCACATCTCCATCGTCGATTCCACGTTCCAGAGAAAGCATGAAAAGCCCAGCATATCGGGTTTCAACTCTTCCACGATTTTTAGAAACTCTTCATTCTCTCCCTCATTCGTTGAAACCAATCCGACAACTTCTATTCTGTATATGTCTCTGATTTTTTCGTCCGAAAGCGCATATTTTTGAAGAAACAGCAAAGACAGGCAATTTCCGACATCAAAGCTCGTCGCGGCGTTCGATTTAATGCCCGTTCGACCTATCGCAAGCACAATTGTTTTCTTTGTTGCATTCTTTTTCATGTGAGAAAACCTCGATGCCTCGGCTGAAGCTGCCATCGCAAGTACTTAATTAGCATTATATGGATTATTCGACATGCTGTAAATAAAAAGGGGTACTTAACGCGGGTAAGAGACTACGTTCTTTGAAGGTGATGCGCCGGCGCTGTCTTCCGCATCATCACCTGCAAGATTTGTTACATAATCCGATCAGACCGTTGTCACAGAGTTCTTGAACGAGCGCCATGTAGTCGTTGAACTTCATGTCAATAAAGCCATAGCGATTTTTATAGGCTGTTTTCAGGGTTGTTTCGGGCATCTGTTTTTCCAGAGTTTCCAAAACCCTTGCCGCCTTGTCAACATTGCGGGTGTGGTAAACATTTTCTTTTCGTTTCGCCGGATGCAGCGTCACATAACAAAACACCCGTTCAGGCTCGATGATCGGGGGCGTTTTTTCCGGCGCTTTGATATAACTGTTGTAGTCGTAGGAAAACGAAACGGTAAGGTGATCAAGAACCTGCGCCTGCATATCCGGCGTCGCGCTTTCTTTTTTCTTCACGTGCAAATATAGATTGTCGTTCTTGAACATCTGCTGCGCTTTTCTTACAGCTAAGAGTTCCCTGAAAAATGCGGCGTCTTTTTCGTTCGGCATCTTTAGTTCGATATAGGCGCCGATAATGTCACTAATCTCGAGGCGGTGGCTTAGAATTTCCGAGTTGAACGGGCTTCTGCGTTTATACAAAGACTGCCATTCCGGGAACAATGTATGAATATCTTCGGCCATATCCACAATGTCTATCCCTCGGTTGAGCAAAAACACTCTGTCCGGTTCATAAATAAAGAAAAGAATCATCCGAATATTTATCGCCAGTTGTTCGGCTTTCGCCAAGTCTTCAGATGTAAAAGATCTGCACGATTGCAGGAAATACGGAGGATGTTGATCATATTGAAGACCTTCCGCCACCGCTTCCTTCCAGTAGTGAGTTCCCGGAAGAACCAGTTGCCTGCTGGAAACAATGCTGCGAATACCGCTGTTCACACAGGTTTTCATGGTCTTCTTGAATCCTGAATATGTGTCGCCCGGGATAATGTATATAGTATTGAAAAGAGTACTAAACACGGGGTCTCGTTCAATTCTCAAATAATTCTTAATAGTGTCCTTTTTAGTTCCCGAGCGACCAACCATCTTCAGAATAGCGGAGCTCTCGGATTCAAAGCCAATCCACACATGCGTGAAGTTGGCTTGGCGCATCATCTCGATAGTTTCTTCGTCAAGTCTATCCACATTCACAAAGCCGCAGCATAGTATTCGCCGCTTATTGTAGCGTGCTATAATCCCGAGAATATCCTTGAATCTCTGTTTGTCAAAATTCATTAAAGAATCGTGAAACAGCAATGACTTAATGGATTTTGATGAAAATATCGCCTTGAGTTCCTCTTCGACGCGTTCAATGGAAAAATACCTTAATTTGTGGCCCGCGGCCGAGCAGTACTTGCACTTGCCGTAACATCCGCGAGAAGAGATATAGTAAACCTCTTCTTGCACACTCTTCATCAACCGAGGTGTGAACACAATGGGTATGTCGTCTAAGTTCTCCAGAATCTTCATCCGGGTATTTACGACGTTTCGTCCCTGTTTGCGAAAAGACAGAGCAGGCACGTTTTCATAGTCCGGATTCTTTGAAGCAAACTCAAGAAGCAGTTTTTTAAATGGCTCTTCGCCATCTCCGGTAATCACAAAATCAGCCTGTTCATAACGTTCCATCGCGGCCGCCGGATCGCTCATCTCAGGACCGCCGAGCACAATTTTTACATCCGGCAGACTCTGTTTGATCCGTTTGCATACTCTCATCGTCTCTTCTATATTCCATACGAAACATGAAAACCCCAGAATATCGGGCTTCTTCTCTTCAACTATTTTCAGGAAATCATCGTCCTCTCCGACCTCCATCGAGACCGGCATTGCTATCTCAATATTGTACGCTTCTCTGATTTTTTTGTCTGACAGTGCGTATTTCTGAAGAAACAGCAAAGAGAGACTATTCCCAAGATCGAAGTTTTTCACGCAATTGGAAATACCGCCAGTCAGGCCCATGGCAAGAACGACTGTTTTCTTCCCAGAAGCTTCTCTCATACTGATAATAATCCCCAACTATCAGATAAGAAATCAATTGTATGTGAATTTCACTTAAATTGTAAGAGTTTTTAACCGGTTT